>JBGSTR010000139.1:0-11291 GCA_041736365.1 Chromatiaceae bacterium
GCACCGCGCCGGTCCGTTGGCGCCGGCGACTCGTCAGGCAGGCAGCGCCTTGATCGCGGCGACCACCTTGGCGCACGCCTCCGCGCAGGCCTTGCATTCCGCATGGTGGTCCTCGTGCTTGCGACACTCGGCCTCGCAATCCTCGCAGGCCTGGCTGCACACGGGAGCAAGCGTCTTCACATAGGGGGAGTTGCCGGCGAGCTGATAGGAGAAGGCCGCGCAGATCGGCTTCATCTCGCTGACCTTTCGGGCACAATCGGCGAGCGTGGTATCCCCTTCTTGGAAGGCCACCAGGCAGTGCGCAATACATTGCTGGGCCTTATCGACGCACTCGTTCACCGCGGCCAGGGCGTCGGGATTCTTGGGGGCGTGATCCGCGTGATTGTGACCGGGGGCGTCCGCGGCCATGCTCGCGCCGGTTGCGAGGGCGGCGCCGATCGCGCCAGCGCCGACGAGCAGCTCGCGGCGGGTGATGGCGCGTTGATTGTCGCTATGTTGGTTGGTCATGGCTCCTGATTCCTGCCTAGGGGGTTGTTCTCGTTGTTTGCAGGCCAGACATCGAAGCGCTCGCCGATGTTTTCAAGAACCGGCGGGTTGTGATTGTCGATCTAGCGAAGTTGCTCGGCCTCGAGAGTCTCGCGGTCCGAAAGGACCTCGCCGGCGAGATTGGATGCCCGCAAGAGCTGATGACGGCAGATCCGGCGATCGGGAACCTCTCCGGAATCGCCGCCGGTCCGCGCGCGGCCGCCAGCTTTAGCGCGGTCTCGCGCCGTTTTCTTGGCTTGCCATGCCTGCGGAATTGCGCAAAACTACTATTCCTCTGCGGAAAGACCCACTCATCCGTTCACGTGGCGATGTCCGCTCCCCGTGTCGCGAGCAACGTCAGCCGTCTCGGGATGCCTTCGGCGCGGCTTGTACGACCTGCGACAGCCTGCCATTGCGTCGGTGTTGTTGGGCAATAGTCCGGGCGATATCGTGTGCTTCGAGAGAGCTCAATCGGTGATCGGTCAGTGGCGTTGCACGTCGGCGCCAATGACTAGAATGAGCCTCCGGAACGTCGATGCCCCCACGGGAACGGAATCTCAACCGGGAAGTCGGCATGGAGAGACTGGCTCGGTTTTGCGCGGAACACCCCCTCGGCGATGTCCTTGACGCCGGTATCGTCGACCGCTTCACGCTCGCCGGTACCCCGACAAGTGCAGACCAACAGCAGCAAGGCGGCAATTTTTCGATGTTCCACATCACACCGCGGCGCGAGCGCCCCTGTGGACCGGAACCGAAGATGTCCCGTATCGCCGCATTTACTCCCAACCGGCGGTACCTTATTTCTCGGCCTGTCCGACGGTTCGGCGAACACAATAACTGGCTTGTGAGTTGAGATCGGAGAAAAATTACCATGTTTCTTATTAGTATGATAAGCCAACGAACGGGCCGCATCCGTCGCATAATCAACGGCCGCTTTGGGTTGGCGCTTTTACTGCTCGTTTGCGGCCTACTGCCGTTCCAGGCAAGTGCGGAAAAGTATGCCCTTGGACCGCGCGATGTGGTGCGCGTAACGGTATACGGGCAGCCGGATCTCGAGACCGTTTCGCGTATCGGTGAGCAGGGCACGATTAGCTTTCCGGTGCTCGGTGAGGTCAGGATCGGAGGTATGTCGGAGCAGGAAGCCGCCGCGGTTATTTCGCAACGACTCGCCAAGAGTGGCGTCGTCGCGTCGCCGCAAGTAAACGTCACCGTCGAAGAGTTCCAGAGTCAGCTGGTTTCGATACTGGGCAATGTACAGAAGCCCGGGGAGTATCCAATCGAGCGTCGGACAACGCTGCTGGAGTTGATTTCCAAGGCTGGTGGACTTCAGCCCGAGGCGGGCGACACGGCGGTAGTGACTCGATCGCCCAATCGCGGCGGGGCACGCCAGGAGATCGATCTGGTCTCTCTGTTCGGCAAAGGTGGCGCTCCTTCGAACATCGAAGTAACGGGCGGCGACATCGTCTATATCGCGCCGGCACCGAAAATCTATGTATACGGGCAAGTCAACCACCCGGGGGCCTACAAGCTGGAGCGAAACATGATCGTCCTGCAGGCGATTTCGGTGGCCGGCGGACTGACCGACAAGGCCACGGAGCGCGGTTTGACGATTACAAGAAACACCTCCAGCGGAGGCACGACATCGGTACCCGCGACAATGATGCAGCAGTTGCAGCCCAACGATATCGTCCAGGTAAAGGAAAGCCTTTTCTAGTCGCCCCCCAATGCTACGTCGCCGTGTATCGGTCCAAATTAAATGAATAGTATGAATCTCGCTAGGCTGCTGATTGCGTTGAAAAAGCGCTTTTGGCTGGTGATGATTACGCCGCTCCTGGCTGCGGTAGTCGCCTTCCTGATCACATCGAGTCAGGAGCCGTACTACACGGCCAACGCGACGCTTTTGGTCGACTACCGAGAACCGGATCCGGGTGACGCGAGTGGAGTGTTTCTCCCCGCGGGCCTGCAGCCGAACTACCTAACCACGCAGGTGGGGATCATCAGCAGCCGCAATGTCGCGGCGAAGGTCGTGCGCCGCCTCGGGCTGGCGGATATGGAGGACTGGAAGGCCGGTTTCGTCGAGGCAGGTAGTCCGTCGGATGGATTCGATGCCTGGGCTGCCGGGTCGTTGGTCGCCAATCTCACCACGACGGTGGACAAGAACAGCAGCCTGGTCAACGTGTGGTATCAGTCCGGCAACGCGGAATTCGCCGCAAAGGTTGCCAATGCCTTTGCCGAAGAGTATCGGCAAACGAACCGCGAGCTCTCCAGCGAGCCGTCGCGTGCGATGGCGGAGGCGGTCGAAGACCGACTGACCCAGTTGCGCGAGAAGACCCAGACGGCGGAACGACAGCTGACGAGCTTTCAGCAGGAAGCGGGGATTACCGCGACGGACGAGCGGCTCGACTATGAGACGACTCGCTTGGACGAGCTGGTGAAGCTGCGGTTGAATGCGGAAGCCGATGTCCGGGCAACGGAGAGTCGCCGTGCGCAAATCGATGAAATTCTGAGCAAGGGCCAGTCGATCGATACGATTCCGGACGTGGTGAACAACTCGCTCATTCAGGATTTGAAGGTGGACGTAAGTCGCAAGGAGGCGGAGCTTGCCGATCTAACCTCGAAGACTGGCGCGAATCATCCTGCGCGCATAGCCGCCGCGGCCGAGATGCAGAGCTTGCGCAGCCGTCTGCAAACGGAGACCGATAAGATTATACGTTCCGTCGAGAATGAGGTGGATCAGACCAGAAGCGTTGCCGCCGCGGTTGAGAAGGCCGAACAGGCACAGCGCGTGAAGGTACTCGAAATGAAAAAGGTTCGGGATGGAATGATGCCGCTGATGCGCGAGGTCGATGCGGCGCGCGGGAGCTATGAGCGCGCGATCGAGATGAGTAGCGAGTATGTTCTGCATAATACCTTGAATCAACCGAACGTCACCATACTCAACCCGGCTCGGGTCCCGGATCAGCCAAGCGGGCCAAATATGAAGTTGAATGTCGCCGCGGCATTGTTTCTCGGAGGCATCATCGGCTTTACCTTGGCGCTCCTGCTGGAGCTCTTCGAGGGCAGGGTGCGGTCGAAAGAGGATATCGAGGAAGGCAGCAACGTCCGCGTGCTGAGTGAAGTTCCACGGCCCGGAAAACTGATCGCACATTAGGTTGTAAGGTCAATGAACGACGAGTTGCAAAAGACGGAGAATCGCCGGACGAGTATTGAAAGAGCGGTCAGCGTTCGTGGGGAGACATCCGGTGATCCATCCGGGCCTCGCCCCGCTCCGGGACCCATTCGCGAGGTAACCTCTCTCACCGCCGATCCGGTGACGCGACAGCGCATCGGCGAGATCATGGTCGACCAGGGGACTCTAACGCCCGAGCAAGTCGACGAGGTGCTCGCCTTCCAGCAGGATTCGGGGCTTTCATTCGGCGACGCGGCGACCAGGCTCGGATTGGCCGACGAGGCCGCCGTGAAGCACGCCCTTGCGATGCAGTTCGGGTACCCGTCGGTGCCGCCGGGCAACAAGTCCCTCGGCCGGGAGCTCATCGTCGCGCACGACCCGGAATCGGAGTATTCGGAGGCGATGCGCGGACTGCGCGCGAACCTGCTGGCGTCGTGGGCGCAGGGTGGCTCGCGCAGCGTCGCGGTCATCGCCGCGGACGTTCGGCAAAGTTGCACCGATCTCGTGGGCAACCTCGGGGTCACCTTCGCGCAGTTGGGAAAGCGCGCGCTGTTGATCGATACCAACTTCAAGCATTCGGAGCTACTTGGACTCTTCGGGTTGCCCACCGGGCCGGGACTCAGCACCATGCTGTCGGCGCGATCGAGCGATTCGGATATCGTGCACCGCGTACCCTTCTTTCCGACGCTGTCGGTGCTGGGCACGGGTCCGACACCCCCGAATGTTCAGGAGCTTCTCACCGGCGATCGTTTCAAGGCGCTGCTGCGCTCGGCCAGAGAGCAGTATGACGTGGTGTTGATTGTTACGCCCCCCGGGGGCGCCGATTCCGACGCCGAAAGCGTGGCTAGAAGCGCGGGCAATGTATTGCTGGTCGCGAAACGGAACCAAACGCGACGCAACGATATTACCGATCTCGTGCGGCGGATGGAGCGCTTTGGGGTGAGCGTGGACGGGTGCGTCCTGATCGACTGAAAGTCCGACGTCGCTTGCACCAAGGGCTTGGATTGCGTCTCCCCACAGGGCGCTATTGCTCGCGATGGCTCGGGTGGGACGCGCGTCGCTTTCCGGCCGCCGCGGATCTTCAAGTCGCGCGCGCCGGGGCGAAGGCCGGTTGCCGGACGCTTGCTCCGACTCGCCAAACTGCTACCCATGCCGCGATCCACGCGCCCGGACGCGCTTAAACTGGCCCGGGTGTAGGTAGGCTGGCGCTCGAAAGACATGACTGAACGAGATCGAAGGGATCATCTGAGGTATCGGGATCCCGAAACCACGGCTCTGCGCCTGTTGGTCCAGGACGGCGACGCCAAACTGGCGGTGACCGGATTGATGGTCGATGAGAGCTACTCGGGATTGGCGTGCGTCTACGTGGGAGCGGCGCTTGAGGTTGGGCGCGAGATCATCTGGCAGGAGACCGACGAGGTCGCAACGCCCTGTCGCGTGATGCGCTGCGAGAATCTGCACCCGCGCGTCCAATTGCTCGCCTTGCAGATCCTGGCATAGAACGGCCGAGTGTCCGCGCAAGGGGCCGCCCCCGCGCCGCGTCAGGCCGGAGATCGGCCCGTCAGCCGAGCGATTGGATGTATTTATAAAGCCCAATCGCGGTCGTACCTCCGATCAACGCGCTGATGACCAATGATCGCCATCCGAAGCGGCCCAGCGCTGCAACCGCCCGGTGGTTCTCTTCGACGTCGCGTTTGATTTCACTGATTCGATGCTCGATCGGCACCAGCCGCGCACGTACCCGTTGTCCAATGAGGTGATTCACCTCGGTCTGACGAAGGATTGATTCGCGCTGACTCTTCTTGGACTCGAGGCGGACCTCGGAGACCTCCTTCGACAGCAGGTTGACCAGCTCGCCGATCCGCTCGACCTCTGAACGCGACGCTTTCATTCCGCTCCCGCTCTCCGTGGCCACGCTCTGTGTCGATATACGACGTGCCTGCTGCAAGGCCATCTCGGAGCGATGCAATGCCTCGTCGGCCCGCTGCATGAATCGCTCGAGCTTGAGATCCATCTCGTAGAGCTTCAGGTGCTGCTTGCCCGCCGGGACCGCCTTCAAAATCGGCGCCTGCGCCGGCTCGCGTGCCGCGCTTGTTCCGGCCGTGATGGCGTCGGCGGTCTTCATCAGGTGCTCGACTTCGTCGATCTCGCCGACCGATTGGCGCGTTCGGAAGGCGTCGACCAAGCGCGGAATCTGTGCCCGTGCGGCGGCGACCAGCTTCACCATCGATTCGGAGACGGGCACCGTCCCGGCGATGGCTTGGTTCAGCATCTTCTCGACCTTCCACGCTACCTCGGAAAGGTCGAGCGCCTTGACCATGCGGCCGCTGCCCTTGAGGGTATGAAAGCTGCGCCGAATCTCGGTGAGCGGTTTCTTGTCGTCCGGATGCGCCATCCAGACCTTCAGATGGTTGTCGATATTCTCGAGAAGCTCTCCGACCTCCTCGAGGAAGACGACGACGATCTCCTCGTCGCTAGTGGGTATATGCCAACGATCTACGGCCATCGAATGAGACTACGGAGGGAGATTGGAATTACGGTCCGGGTGCACGGCGGCAGCGCAGCATGCGTGGTCGCGAAGCAGTTTCGTTGCATAACCGTGGTGCAGGTTGACTCGGCCATCCGAGATCCAGTTCACGCAATCGGCGGTTGGGGCATCAGGCCCGCCGCGACCGATCAATCGCCGCCCGGCCGCCATTTTGGCCTGGCGCGCTCAGTAGTGTATTAGGAGCACGCATTGCTTCCGCGGCTGTGACCAAGCGCACGGCTGAAAGAATTGCCGTTTCGGCGATCGCGTCAGGTGTGCGACGGGTCGAATTCCCGGAGGATGCCGGAAGGCGTCGGGTTGAGGTAGATAGCGGTGAAGCCGATCGAGGTCCGCGGTCGCGCACCGAAGGATCGGAGCGTGCGGTCCGCCGTCATGGCGGCCCGTCGGCGTCCCTGCCGTCGGGCCCGGTTCCCGGTTAAGCCGCCTTGACCACCAGCACGGCGCAGGGGGTTTCGTTGAGGATGCGTTCCGAGGTGCTGCCGAGCAGCACGCGCTCCAGCCCGGTGCGGCCGTGGCTGCCGGTGACGATGAGGTCGGCGCCCTCTTCTCCCGCCAACTCGGCGATGACGTCCGCCGGGTGACCCTCCAACGTCACGCCTTCCGCGACCACGCCTTTGCTCCGCATATGCTCGAGCACCTGGGCGACGGCCTGCTCGGCCTCGATTCTGCGCTCCGCGCTGTGGCTTGCGCCCGTGACCGTTGAAGATGATGGGTTCACGCTGCCTCGGACGTGGTCACGACCACCAAGGCATGTCGCGGCGACGGGCGTCGCCTGCGCTCGCGACGTTACACCGACGAAACCGGATATTGCAATGTGCGGCGCCGAGAGGCGCGACTCCCGGACCGCTCCATTTTCAAGCACTTAAGGTGCTCGAAAATGCCGGGCCATCCGTGGCCCGGACGGGAAACGCTTTAAATCAGCCTTCCTTAGCGGCGGGAGCGGCGACGGGTGATGCCGAGCCTCGTTCTTGACATCCGCAGACACTGCGCACCTAATCCGCGGCGTATCCGTATTTGTGCTCGACGGTCTCGGAGCCAGCGTAGTGACCGCCCGCCCTGAAAATTTCCGCTATCCGGCCGGCTTCGCCCTGGTGCGGGAGGGCAGCCTGCGAATAGCCCCCGCGCTGTCGCTCCCCGGCCTGGTGACGGAGCTGGGTGGTGATTGGGAACGGATGCTCGCGGAGTCCGGTGTCGACCCCAATCTCTTCAACCACCCGGAGAACACCATTCCATTCGCCGACTTGGGTCGGCTGCTCGAGCTCTGCGTGGCCTCCACGGGCTGCCCGCATCTGGGATTGTTGGCGGGCGGGCGCCACGGGATTGATGCGCTCGGGGTGGTGGGCGGCCTGGCGAGCTATGCCCCGGATCTCGGCAGCGCCTTGCGCAGCTTGATCCTCCTGCTGCATCTGCATGATCGCGGGGCCATTCCGGCGCTGTGGGTGAGCGGCGACCGCGCTGTATTTGCCTATACCATCTACCAGGCGGACGTCCCCGGCACCTTACAGATTTACGACGGTGCGTTGGCAATCGCCCACAACCTCATGAACGACTTACTTGGTCCCGATTGGAGGGCCAATGAGGTTCGTCTATACCGCGAGCGGCCCTCCGATATCGATCCCTATCGCAGCCGCTTCCGCACGACCTTGACCTTTGGGGCCGAGCATTCGGCGCTGGTATTCCCTGCATTGCTCCTCGATCGGCCCTTGGCGGGCGCCGATCCACGGATCTACAGTCAATTGACCCGAGCGATCGAGGAGCACGAGGCACAGGGTGGTGGAGACCTCGCCGGCCACATAAAGCGGGTGCTGCGCCGGTTGTTGGTGGGTGGCGCCTGTCAGAATGATACCAGTGTGAGCCAGGTATCGAGTCTGTTCGGGGTCCATCGACGCACCTTGAACCGCCGGCTGCGCGAGCGGGGGACGAGCTTCCGCGATTTGATCGATATCACCCGCTACGAAATGGCTCGCCAGTTGCTGCGCGACACCGCCATGCCCGTGTCCCAGATAGGCGCCGCATTGGACTACGCGGAAACTGCCGCCTTCGTCCGCGCCTTCCGCCGCTGGTCCGGAACCACCCCGGCCGCGTGGCGCTCGGACCGTCAACGCGTCTGACCTCCGGCGACCGCGCGCGCGTCCCGTGTCGTAAAAGATCAATCGATCGATGGTCGGGAAGTAGATACTTCGGGCGGGCGGCGCAAACCGGGGCGAATCGCCCGGGACCGGCGAAGCGGTCCAGATCCCGGTTGGGCGACGCGGCGGCTCTGCGGCACGCCGACGATCGCAACGAGCGAAAAAATAACTGGCCAAAGACGGAGGACACCGATGGGTCTGAAATTCAGTCTGCTTGCTGGATCGACCGTGGTGCTGGTCGCGATCGGGCTCCCGGCCCAAGCCGCCACCGACCCCTATGACGGGAGCTGGCATTTTAGCGTCACACCTTATCTATGGCTGCCCGCGATGAGCGGCAGCGTCGACACGGATACCCCCGGCCGGCCCGGACCCAACGGCGAGCCGCGCCAGATCAAGGTTAGCGGCGACGTCAACCCCGACAGTTACCTGAGCAACCTGCAGATGGCGTTTATGTTGAACGCCCTCGCGCGCAAGGGTCCGTGGTCGATCGGCACCGATATCATTTATACCGATTTCGGCGATCAGGACACCAAACTTAGGACCATTGCCGGGCCCGAGGGTCGGTTTTCCACCGAGTTTGCGCGCAACGCCAAGGTCGATATCAGCGCCACCATCTGGACCCTGGCCGGCGGCTACACGGTGGTGCGCGAGCCGACTTGGAACATGGACCTGATCGGCGGCTTCCGCTACCTGACCATGGACAGCAGCCTGAATCTCTCCAGGCAGGACACGACCGGCCAGTACGTGGGTGCCCGCAAGGTCTCCATGGACGGGGACGCGTGGGACGGAATCGTCGGCGCTCGCGGGCAGATCCTGATCCGCGATACGCCCTGGTTCGTGCCCTACTACGCCGACATCGGCACCGGCTCGTCCAACTGGACCTGGCAGGCCATGCTCGGGTTGGGTTACCACTTCAACTGGGGCGAGGCAACCTTGGCCTGGCGCGCCATCGGCTACGAATTCGATGACGACAACGTGGATCTGACCCTCAACGGTCCGGCCCTGGGCGTGACCTTCAACTGGTGATCGCGCGCTTCAGCGGAGCGCGGACTTGATCTGCGAGCTGAATTAAATCAATAGATTAACCTCCGAGGATACTAGCAATGACGACCAGACGTGAATTGATTGCCGGCGCGGCCCTGCTCGCGCCCCTTGCACTCGCGATGCGCGGCGCCCGGGCCACCGGGGAGTCGGAAAAGGCGGGTCACGAGGGCCACAAGATGGCCGACTTCCTGTTCGTACAGAACGCCCGCGAGGTGTCCTTCGGCGAGGATCGGCTCACCCTCAGGGGCGTCAACCCGGTCACCGTGATGTTCTCCGACCGTCCGGAGCGCATCGCCGGGCACATGACCACCGCGCATTTCGTGCCGTTCTGGGGCGAAGGTCGGACAGCTTCCTCAAGGACCCTCCCAATGCGACTCTGTCCTTCCTGGAGAACCGGGAGCTTGCCGACGCGGTTGTCGAGCTGCGCGACCCGGTTCTGGAAGGGGACAGCTTGAGCTACCGGGTGAAGATCCTGGAGGGAAAGAAACCGGCGAGTGCGGGCGCGGCGTCGCTCTTCATCGACATCATCGGCATGCCGCTCACCCCAATCTCCTTTGCCGGCGTACGCCGGCGTACCTGGCGTCGAGCGGTAATCTACCGCTAGCGGCCGGCGCGGGGACCGGCTCCCCGCGCAACCGGCCCCAGACAGGCTTCTTCATTAGAATTGGGCGAAATCGATGAGTGAGACCAGCATTCTCAGCACCTTTGCTGCCACTCTGTTTGCGTTGCTCAACCCTTTGGGCATGCTGCCGGTCTTCGTCGGCTACACTACCGGCGTTGGTTCGGGGGTGCAGCGCTGGTTGGCGCTGTTCGTCTCCTTGACGGTCATGGGGCTGATGCTGCTGTTCCTGCTCACCGGAGGGGCCATCATCGACTTCTTCGGCATCACGCTCGACGCGTTTCGGGTGGCGGGGGGCATCCTGCTGCTGCTGATGGGTATCAAGATCGTCACCGGCGATTCCGGTCAGACGGCGCACGATCTGGTCGTGCAACAGGATCAGAGTGCGATCAGCGAGGCCAAGTCCGTCTATCGCCGCATCGTGGTGCCGTTCGCCATGCCGCTGCTGGTTGGCCCCGGCGTGATCGCCAATCTGATCCTTTACGCGAACGAGGCCCGTACGATGAAGAGCGCCAGCCTGTCGTTGGGCATGGTGGCGGTGACCATCGGCATCGCCTTGCTGACCTGTGTAATTTTGCTGTCGGGTCGAATCTTGCGGCGCCTGCTGGGCGATATCGGTCTGAGTATCTTCACGCGCATTCTGGGCCTGCTCGTGGCCTCGATCGGCGTACAGTTCGTGATGACCGGGATGTCGAACGAGATCGTCCATTCGATTGCGCCGGCGGTGTTGCGTCTCCCGCATTGACAGTTGGTCTCCCCAGGCGGGCAGCATTGCGACGAGCCGGGTCCGTGGGGGACATTGCCGCCGCCGCGGAGGGCCCGTTCGGGAAGACCGGTGGATTCGCCATTCATGCTCCCGCGGGGAGCGAGAGAGCCCGAGCGCCAAACGCGCGGATTGCACGGTAACGCTATGGAAACGATCGCCTGCCCCGACTGCGACCTCTTGCAGCGGCTCCCGGAGTCGCCCGGCGCCGGCCGGGCACGATGTGCCCGTTGCGGCCACATTCTTGCGACCTATAGCCAAGACCCTATTGATCGGCCGCTTGCGCTCACGATCACGGCCTTGGTGGCCCTAATCGTCGCCAACAGCCTGCCGTTGATGGGGATCAGCGCCGTAGGACACCACGCGAACACCACCATCATCGGCGGTGCCTACCAGATGTGGGTCGAGGGCCAGGAGTTGACCGCCCTCATCGTTGCCTTCTGCGCCGTGATCGCCCCGCTGGGGTTCCTGCTGTCGATGCTCGCCGTGCTGCT
>JBGSTR010000258.1:0-3495 GCA_041736365.1 Chromatiaceae bacterium
GGCCTTTTGCTACAGCGCAGACGATCCGGTGATCGCACGCCGCCGCGAATCCGTCCATTGGGTCGCCCTGGTGGACGAGGTGCTGGAGCGCGGCAAGCTGCGCCTGCGCTGTCAGCCCATCGTGCCGGTTCAGCCGGATTCCGGCCGATTGCCGCATTACGAGGTGCTGCTCGGCGTCGAGGACGCCAAGGGTCGGTCGTTGCCGATCGGCGAGTTCATTGCGGCGGCCGAGAGCTACAAGCGGATGCGCAGCGTCGATCGCTGGGTCACCCGCACAACCGTCGAATGGGTGGCGGCGCACCGGGACAAGATGCAGGAGCTTCACGGTTTCGCCGTCAACCTGTCGGGGCAGACCGCTGGCGATCCCGGCTTCGTGGATTTCGTGCGCGATCTGTTTCGGGTGAACGAGATCGATCCGAAGTGGATCAGCTTCGAGGTGACCGAGACGGCGGCCATTGCCGACCTGAGCCACACGGCGGGCATCATCCGCGATATCAAGGCGCTCGGTTGTGCGGTGGCGCTGGATGATTTCGGCAGTGGGCTGGCCTCCTATTCCTACCTCAAGGAGCTGCCGGTGGACTGGCTCAAGATCGACGGGGTATTCGTGCGAAACATCGCGAACGACCCCAATGATTTCGCCGTGGTGCGCTCGATCAACGAGATCGCCCACTTCATGGGCAAGCAGACCATTGCGGAGTACGTGGTCGACGAGCAGGTGTTGAACAAGATTCGCAGCCTGGGGGTCGATTTCGCTCAGGGCTTCGGAATCGCCAAGCCCTGTCCAATGGACGACCTGCTGAAGTCCGGCGACGCGGCGGCCGAGTCGTCGGCCGAGAGCTGATCGCGACCCCCGACCGCAAGCTGTCCCCGCCTACTCGGCGCAAGGGGCGCGCCCCTCGTTCAACCAGATGTCGATGCGCTGCGCGTGCTGGAAGTCCTTCTGCAGAATATCCGGATCGCCGTCGCCGTCGAGATCTCCGAGCTTGCCCTCATGGGTTCCGATCCCGGTGGATATCAACTGCGTTTGGAAGCGGCCCCGGCCGTCGCCGTAGAGCACGAGTTGCCTTGCGGCCGCGCCCGGGCCCGGGGTGTGCATCTCCGCGGTGTAGATGTCCCGGTGACCGTCGCCGTCGATGTCCCCGGTCTGCAGGGTATGGCCGTGATCGAGGTGCGCGACCAGTGCGGTCTTTTCCCAAATGCCGTCGCGCCATTCGTACAGGTTTAGCGGTCCCTCGCCGTCTCCCGAGGCGAGCAGGATCTCCGGTCGTCCGCCCTCGACGAAGTCGCCGGCGGCCGCGCGGGAGATCCCGTAGTCCGGGTCGACGACCCGAGGCTCGAATTGCGTTCCGCCGACATGCTTGAACCAGCGTCCGCCGCCGATCAGATCGACCGTGCCGTCCAGGTCGACATCGGCCTTGGCCAGACCCTCGTAGCCCGGACCGTCGGTCCACGACCAGATCGGCTGGAGCTTCCAGGCAGCCTGCTCCCGCGGCGCATCCGGGATCTTCGCCAGGAACAGGGTGCTTGCCTGTTGATTCCAGAACGCGAGCTCGGCGCGCCCGTCGCCGTCGAAGTCCCCGATGATCTGGTCGTGGTGCTGCTTCTTGCCCCGATCCTTGATCGTATGCCGCGGCCAGGGTCGGGTAGGGGAAAAATCAGGAGCGGGGTTCTCCCACCACCACACCTGGTTCGTGTTCCAGCTCCCGCCCTGGACGATGTCCAGATCGCCGTCGCCATCGATATCGAACGCGACTCCGCCGGCCTCGATGTGGCTTTGGCGATTGTCGACCGGCAGACGCTCGAACCCGTTCGACGTCGAACGAAACCACACCATGCTCGTCTCCGGGGCCCAGCCGGCGATGACGAAGTCGTCGCGTCCGTCGCGATCGACGTCGAAGACCAGGGCGGACGACTGCTGGCCGACGCCGGCAAGCGGGAACGCCCCGGCAAGATTGGAGCGCTGTTTCCAGCACACGCGGTCGCCCGTTCGCGGGCGATCGTTGCGCCAGAGGTGAAGGTCCCGATAGCGGTCCCAGGCGATGCCGACGATGTCCGGATCGCCGTCTAGGTCCAGATCGGCGGTCAAGGCACCCAGGTGATTCTCCTTGCCGCGGTCGATCTCGCGCACCAGGAAACGCCCCTGCCCGTCGTTTTCCAGCAACTGGAGTCGCAAGTACGACCCCTTGTGCTCCGCGACCACGAGATCGACGTCACCGTCCCCATCGACATCGGCGGCGTCCAGGCTGTTGAGCGAGTATTCGGTCAGCAGGCGCTGGCGCGGCCACTCATCGGAAGCCGGATCTGCCGGCTGTCGAAACCAGTAGAGGCTTGCGTCCGGCTCGTTCCCCGGGACTCGCTCCTCGCTCACAACCACATCGGTCCTGCCATCCCCATCGATATCGGCGGCCTCGATTCGGTCCGCGTCGTGGTCCGTGGTACCGATGATCCGGCGTGACCAGTCCTCGCCGGGTCGGCCGGGGTTTTGCCACCAAGCGACGTAGTCCGATCCCTTCGATGCGACCACGTCGGGGAGGCCGTCGCCGTCGATGTCCGCGATGGCGATTCCCTCGTCCGATGCATCCGCGGTCACCCGCGTGCTTGGCCATTGCTCGCCGCTCGGGTTCGCTGGAATCTCAAAGGCATAGATGCCTTCGCCGCTCGCGAGGACGATCTCGGGCCGTCCGCCCGGCACCAATTGCCCCAGCGCAAATCCCTGGCTGTTGACGTGATCGGTCGCGGGCGCCTGCGCGACCTTCCGCACCGTCCAGCGATCCCCAAGCGCGTCGGCGGCCTCGACCCACAGGATGTCCGGCAGGGCCTGCGCGATCAGGTCTCCGTGCCCGTCTCCGTCCACGTCGGTGATTAGAATGGCGTCGAGATTGCGGCCGAGATCCCGGCGCACCCACTCGCCGGATAGATCCCCGCCGGGATTGCGATAGAAGTAACGCCCGGAGACGATGTCCGGATACCCGTCGCCGGTCAGATCTCCCGTGGCGAGACCGAAGTAGCGCAGCCACTCCGGCGGGTCGAAGTCCCCCCACTTGGCACGGCTGTCGTCGACCTGGATGTAGCGCCAGTCGGTTTCGGCGAAAGACGATCCCGTCAGGGCCGTGGGCGGGTCGGAGGTCGTCCGCGAGGGGCAGCCGTTGAGCAGCAGCAATCCCAGGAATGCGCACAAAAGTGCTTGCGAGCGAGTCATGGTCGTCGGCAAGCGCGGATCCGGGGGCTCCCGGACCGGGGCCCGGACGCGACCGATGAAGATCATGCGTCGGGAGCCGGCGCCGCCGCGCCGCCGTCCAAATGCTCGTGGACCCAGTCGAGGATTTGATGGGTCGAGCGGGCACCACTGAAACGCGCGCGCTCCTCGCCCTGCTGAAACAAGATCACGGTCGGGAAGCCGCGCAACTGGTAGCGGCCCGCCAGACGCATGTTCTCACCCTCGTCCACCTCGACCTTGGCGAGCCGCAGCCGGCCCCCGAGCTCCTCGATCGCGCG
>JBGSTR010000281.1:0-3752 GCA_041736365.1 Chromatiaceae bacterium
GGCGCCCGGGATGCAGCGGCAGGCGGGCGCCCGGTTGCAGGGCGCCCGCATCGCGCGTCTAGTCCTCCGCGTGCTCGAAGGCGTCGGCGAGCTGCTGTTGGATGTTCGACGGGACCGGCGAGTAGTGGCTAAGCTCGATCGAGTAGGTCCCCTCGCCGCCGGTGATCGCCTTCAAGCGGGACTCGTAGCCCTCCAGCTCCGCCAGCGGCACCTCGCCGTCGATGACGATGCGTCCGCGGCTCTTGGAGTCGCTGCCGTTGATGCGCCCGCGACGTCCCGAGAGGTCTCCTGCGAGATCGCCCATGCAATGGTCCTGCGCCACGATGCGGATCTTGACGATCGGCTCCAGGATCACCGGCCGCGCCTTTTCAACCGCCTCGATGAAGGCCTTGCGTCCGGCCGTGGCAAAGGCGATGTCCTTCGAGTCCACCGGGTGGAACTTGCCGTCGTAGACGGTGACGCGGACATCCTGCAACGGGTAGCCGGCGATGGCCCCATCCTGGAGCACCTGGCGCACGCCCTTCTCGATCGAAGGAATGAAGTTGCCGGGGATGACGCCGCCAACCACCGCGTCGACGAATTCGAATCCGCCCCCGCGCTCCAGCGGCTCGACGCGCAGATAGACCTCGCCGAACTGACCGGCGCCGCCGGTCTGCTTCTTGTGGCGATGGTGTCCCTCGGCCTTGGCGGTGATGGTCTCCTGATAAGGGATGCTCGGCGGGCGCGTCTCGACCTCCACGTGGTATTGCTCGGAGAGGCGCCGCAGCAGCACCTTGAGATGCAGCTCGCCGAGTCCCCGCATCACCGTCTCGTTGGCCGCCGCGTTGTGCTCCACGTGAAAGCAGGGGTCTTCCGAGCGCAGCTTGTACATGGCGTCGGTGAGCTTCTGCTCCTCGCCGTGCTTGGTCGGAGTGATCGCCAGGCCGAACAGCGGCACCGGACACTCCATGCTCGACATGTGGAAGTGGTCTTCCTCGTGCGAGTCGTGCAGCACCGCATCGAAGTGGATGTCCTCGACGCGCGATACGGCCAGGATGTCCCCCGGCACGCCCTCGCTTACCTCGATCTGCTCGTTGCCGTTCAAGCGGAACAGATGATTGACCTTGAACGGCTTGCGCGCGTCGCCGATGAACAACTGCGTATTGGGGGAGACGCGACCCTGGTGGATGCGAAAGACGCCGAGTCTGCCGCGGAACGGGTCGTTGACGATCTTGAAGCAATGCGCAACCACGTGCCGCGAGGGATCCGGGGTCACCTCGACCGGGGTCATCGCGGCACCTTCGCCCTTCATAAATGGCTGCGGGTTGCCCTCGGAGGGGTTCGGCATCAGCCGCGCGAAGATCTCCAGCAGCTCGGGGATGCCCGCCCCGGTCTCCGCGGAGCAATAGCAGATCGGGATCAGGTGGCCTTCCCGCAGGGCCTGCTCGAAGGGATCATGGAGCTGCTCGGGCTTGAGGTCCTGTCCCTGCTCCAGGTAAAGCTCCATGAGCTCCTCGTCCACCTCGACCACTTGGTCGATGATCTGGCTGTGGGCCTCTTCGACCGAGGAAAAGTCGGCGCCCTCGCCGCTGGGTTGGAAGAAGCAGTCGAGCACCCGTTTGCCGCCGTCGGCGGGCAGATTGATCGGTAGGCACTCCTGGCCGAAGGTCTCGCGAATCTGATCGGTCAGATCCGCCACGTCGGCGGCTGGCGCGTCGATCTGGGTGACGATGATGATCCGGCACAGGTTGCGGTTTTCCGCGGCCCGCATCATGCGTTGGGTAACCGGCTCGATGCCGGCCTGGGCGTTGATCACGACGGCCGCGGTCTCGACCGCCGGCAGCACCGATATGCTGCGGCCGAGGAAGTCCGGATAGCCGGGGGTGTCGATCAGGTTTACGTGCTTGCCGCGCGCGTTGAAGCTGGTGACGGCGGAGTCCAGCGAGTGCTGCAGCTCCTTCTCAAGCGCGTCGAAATCGCAGACGGTCGTACCCTTGAGGACGCTGCCGGGTGCACTGATGACACCGGTCGCGGCCAGCAGGGCCTCGACCAGCGTGGTCTTTCCGGAGCCGGCGTGGCCTACCAGTGCGATATTGCGGACGTCCTCGGCGTTGTATTCAGACATCGGTGGTCCTGTTGGTGGCGAGTGATGGGGTACGAGATACGAGCAGCCCGCGGCCCCCGAGGGTGTTTGGTTAACGCGGCGAAATTATACCGTAACTGGACGGTCGCTCCGGTGGGCGGAGCGAGGGGAAATAAAACCAGCGCGGAAATCGTCCCTCATGCAACCGCGCGGGGCGATCGATGTCGGGCTCGGGGGTGATATCTCGGGGGATTGAATAGAGTTGCGGGTCGGGCTACTTCGGGCGGTAGCTGGCATGGGCCGAGGCGGTCTCGTAGAGCGCGACCTCGGTCACCGGAAATCCGCCCGCGGCGACCCGATCGAAGATCAGCTTCGCGATGTTCTCGGCGGTGGGGTTCGCGTCCATGGCCAGCACCCGCTCGCCGGCCGCCTGGAGCAGGGGCAGCACCGGGTCGTCGCGGCACAGCAGCAGGTTGTGATCGATCTCGGACTCCAGCCAGGACTTGACGAAATCGCCGATGTCCTTGAAATCGACCACCATCCCGAGTGCGTCGAGTGTCTCGGACTCCAGGCGAATGACGGCCCGGGCACTGTGGCCGTGAAGGTCGCGGCACTTGCCGCGGTGGCCCAGAAGCCGGTGTCCGTAGCAGAAATGGATCTCTTTGGTGACGCTGTACATCGCGAGCCTTGGCCGGTCCGGTGCCGTGATGCCGCGTGACGCGGGCAGGGCGCAAAACTTGGAGGAGGTCGCCAAGCGCGGCTCAAGCGGTGCGTCGGCAGCCGATTCGCACCGCCGCCGATGCCGTCACGGCATCAGACGCAGCCGGTCGGCTTGGGCAGTCCGCCCCATTTGCAGATCAGCTTCATCGGACCCTTCCTGAAGATGTCGTAAAGATCCTTGGTAGACATCTTCTGCTTCTTGGCGAAGATCCGAATCGGCGGAACGACGCCGTCGTCGTCATACATCGCGCGGGCCTTGCGGATCAGATCCATGACCTGCTCGTTCATCTCGAAGTCGTCGCCCTTGGCGAGCTCGATCGCGACCTCCTCGCTCCAATCGTCCCGGTTTACGAGAAAGCCTTCGCCATCCACCGCAATATCTGCAACGGCCGTCATTACTACTACCTCATCCAGTCGAGATCAAAAAAACCAGCAGCTTATGAAGGTGGAGATGGCGCGCCGGGTAATCAACTCCCGCGCTCGACCCGAGGTTGGGGCGGCCCGATTCACTGAAACCCGGTCGCGAGCAGCGTTTTGCGCAGGCCGTCGGCGGTCTCCAGCGGGCCCGGAAGAGGCACCCGGCGCAGGCGTTGCGACTGCTTCAGGTCCAACCCCCAGGGATCGACCCCTACGTATCGGATCGGGGCTTCCTCGTTGGGTTCCACGAGGTCCGGCGGCGGTATCAGGTCCGAGAGCGCCTGCAGCAACGCGGCTTCCCCGGTCTCGTCGAATCCGAACGGTCGCAGCACATGCTCGGTGCCGAGCCAGCGCGCGGTGGCGAATCCACCGTTGTAGTGAATTCGTTTCGGGATCAATCGAAACAGCCGGAAATTGAGCTCCCGAACGTAGACGAGACTCTCCGGAAAATAGCGGAGCCAGCGGCCCATCGCCGCGCGGTCGGCCGCGTCGACCGCATTGCAGTCGCCGATGCAGCTCAGGCGCAAGGTCTGCTGCACGTCGCCGTCGGTGG
>JBGSTR010000306.1:0-3995 GCA_041736365.1 Chromatiaceae bacterium
GCCGAGGCCGCGGCGTGGATGGCGCACTACCGCAGATTCTGGGAGGGGCGTCTCGAGGCCCTCGAAACCTATGTCGTCGCCAAGCGGAGGAAACGCCAATGAACACCGTCCTGAAGGCCGATGCGGCCGCCCCCGTCACCGTGGTCGTGCGACGCACGATCGCTGCGTCCGCTGCGGAACTCTTCGACGCCTGGCTCGACCCGCAGGCGCTCGCCATCTGGATGCGCCCCACCGGGATCCGTCGGACGACGGCGACGACGGACGCGCGCGTCGGTGGGCGCTACGAGATCCTGATGGAAGGCGAGCAGACGACCCACCCGCATCACGGCGTCTATCGGCTGATCGACCGCCCTCGCCGCCTCGTGTTCACCTGGATCTCCAACGCCACGGACAGCCGCGAGACGCTGGTCACGGTCGATTTCCAGCCCCAGGGCGAGCTCACGGAGGTCGTCGTCACCCACGAACGGCTGTCTGACGAGGCGAGTGCCTCGCATACCGAAGGCTGGACGAGCGCCCTCGCGCGGCTCGCGGACCGTGGGTCGAGCGCAACTACGCCATGAGCGGCCTGACCCTCTGGACGCTGGACTGGGTTCCGGAAGGCCCGCGCGGCTTCGTGCGGGACCTGCGGCTCCGATGGGCCTGCGAGGAGGCGGGCCTCGCGTACACCGTCCGGACGGTCCCGTTCGAAGGTCGCGAGACCAACCACCTGGCGCACCAACCTTTCGGCCAGGTGCCGTTCCTGAAGGACGGTGACCTCGAGATCTTCGAGAGTGGCGCCGGACTGCTGCATCTCGCCCGCAGAAGCGACGCGCTGATGCCGCGCGACACGGCGGGAGAGGCGGAGACGCTGCAGTGGACGATCGCCGCGCTGAACTCGATCGAGATGGTCAGCGTGCCGTGGTGGTTCCTCGGCCTGTCCGGCCAGGGGAGCAATCCGCTCGAAGGCTGGCTCGGGCAACGACTCGGTCACATGGAACGGATCTTCAGCGAGAAGGCGTGGCTCGCGGCCGGGCGCTTCACCGTGGCGGACCTGTTGATGGCCGATGTGCTGCGCATTCCGGCCGTGCGCAACTTCGGCGAGCGACCGGCCACGGAGGCCTATGTGAGTCGCATCACGAGCCGCGCTGCGTTCAAGAAAGCCCACGCCGACCAGATCGCGCATTTCGCGGCCGCCGACCGGAAGATGCGAGGGTAGCTCGATCGAGCTCTCGAGAATAGTTCAGGTCTGATTCCCTGACGCTCGCTCTTGCCAGACGCCTGGCTCTCGTCGCACGTGCAGGACGGCGATCACCACCAGGTTTTCCCGTTCTTCGACGAAGAAGACGCGATACGGAAAGCGTTGAACCCGTATGACACGTACGTCGCCGTGCACCCGCCGATGGCGCTGGGGCTGTTCGATTGCACTCGACATCGCAGCCTTGACTGCCGTCCGGAAGGCCTGGCCCAGGGACACGCGCTGACCGACATACCAGCGAACGGCCGAGACGAGATCCGCCTGGGCCGTCCGACGCACGACGAGCCGACGCATCGATCAGCGCGGGCGAATGGCGTCGAGCGACTTCTCCAACTCTTCCCAGGAGACAACGTCTGTCGGATTGGCACGGTGGTCGGCGAGGCGCCGGTCCAGTTCTTCGCGCTGTGCCTCAGTCAAGGCAATGGCGGACTCGGAGCCAGAGAGGCTTTCCCAGATTTCTTCGATCAGCGCGAGACGGTCCTCGACCGAGAGCCGATCGATGCCGAGGGATTTGAGGTCTATCGCCACACCCCTACGCTACACCCCTCGCGTCGACTGATAAAGCAGACTTGGATACTCATCCTGGTGCGGAAGCATACAGCCGGTTGCGCGGCATTGCGATCCGCCAATCTGTTGGATTCAGCGCGAAATCCCCTGTCGGGCGCGATTTTCGTGACAGCGCGCATCCTCGAGGGGCGCCGACGACCCACGCGAACCGCTTGCCCCGCGCGCCTACTTCCGACGCTTGCCCTTCGCTGCCGCGCGACCCTCGGGATCCCCCTCGAGCCAGACCGTCTGGTTGTCGATCGCGGAGATCTTCCACGACCCCTGCTGGCGGACGACACGGTAGCGATACCGCTGCCCCGTCAGGATGCGCGCCAGGCCGTCGGGCGGCGTCACGTCGTGCACGCCGAGCAGTTGGGTCCGCACCCTGGCGCGATCGGGCCCCTCGAGCTCGACCAGGATCGTCATCGGCGCATGCTGCGTGTTCGCCGCCGCAGGCCAATCGCGATCGTCCAGCGCGTGCGCGGACGGAAGTCCAGTTCGATGACGCGATCAGGATGATTCATGACAAAGCCTCCAGCGATCGAACACACCGGAAACCGACGCACGACATGAGGCTTGACCGATGGGTTGCCAGGCTGGCCGCATCTCCCGTGAGAGATCGCCACCTTGCCCGGCCAGGCAGGTTGGCAGGAGCGTCCGCTCCGTTCTTGATGCACGGCCAAAGTATCCGAACAGACCGAAGCCGTGCCAACGCGGGTCGGGCATCGCCACCTGCCCTGAGGTGATGGACGGGGCTCTCCGGAGTCCCCGCGACCACGCTTTGATAACGCAATCTGCGATATCAAAGCACGAGGCCGGCGCGCTCCTCGATGGCCAGACACAGGGCGAGATCGGCGACTGCCTTCAAGTCCACGCTCCCATCGAGGTCGGCGGTCGGCACTACTGTTCCGTGAGTTTCATGGCGACGAAGAACAGGCCCAGGCCGACGACGAGCATCCATCCGAAGCGAATCGTCATCGACGCGAGCAGCAAGTCGCACTGTAGCCGGAACTCCCGCCGAAATGCATCGACGTCGGTGTTCCGATTGCGCAGATCGGATCGAACTGAAAGTCGGACATGGTCGATGTCCATCATGTTCTCCGCTGACGTCTTACCCCAAAGTCAGGTTGCCGCCGGAGGACCGTTAAAGCCCGACGCGGCTACCGGGGCTACGACGAAACCTGGAGATGACCCCAGGCAGAGGGTCATGTACCTGCGACGCTACGAACCGCCCCTCAGTGTCGTCCGCGCAGGAGGCTGGCGACGTCGAGATCCTCATCGAGATCGGGCCAGTGGATGCCCTCGCCCCCGCCCACGAGCCGCCAGTTGGCGAGGCGCTCCGGTGTTGCAGAGGCCAGCCGCGGGAACCAGGACGTCGGGACCGTGATGGCGCGCCCGTCCGAGAGAGACACGCACAGCGCTTCCGCCGTGACGCGGACGTCGACTGCCGTCACGACGGACGATTTGCTACCTGACGGAAAAGAACTCATGCCACGCTCGCAAGAAGGCCTCTCGATGCTCTACGACAAGGCGCTGGGCATGCCGCCACGCTGACGGCTGATGACGGGCCGAGACTACCAGACCCACGGGATCGAGCCAAAACTTCGCGGTTCGGGAGCCTGATCCGCTCGTGTCTTCGACGTGGACGTGGGGAGCCTCGGCGCCTTCGTTGCTGTAGAAGAAGAACCGAAGGCTGCCGCTCCGCAGGAGTGTTGGCATCGGTGGATCGGCAAGTGATCGGAGAAAATCATCATGCACCCACTGAACCACACGGCACATCCGCGAAATCTGTCGCAATCATCCTGAAAGGCGATGGACATGGCCGGCACTTAGTCGGGGATGGCAAGAAGGACCCTGCGACCACGACGATCGCCCCGACCGTGGCGTCTGGATGGCGGCGCAGGCGGCACCCCGCGCCTCTTCGTGCCTCCAGCCGCAGGGCGAGCCGGAGCGCGTCGGCAGCCGGGGATACCGGCCAATGTCTCTGCGCGGTAGGCTAAGCCTCGCGACACAGGGTCCATTCCACGCCAGCGAGAGCACATGACACCCAATCGTTCGTCCCAGGTCCGCCTCCCCGCTGCCACGTCTGCTGCCCCGTCAGCATCGACACGCACCGCACCATCAGGTCACCGTTTCTTCCGCCTGCTGATCACCCTGGTCATCAGCTTCTTCGCCCGGTCCGCCACCACGCACGCCGCGGATCGCGGCGTGCTCG
>JBGSTR010000323.1:0-4248 GCA_041736365.1 Chromatiaceae bacterium
AGCGCGACTGCAGATCGAGTCCGGCGACCGGCTGGGCACCATCGGTGAACGGCGGCTTGCCGTCCGGCCCCGGCGTCAGGTCGTCGCCGATGCCTTTGCCCGGCGGCGGAGCGGCCAGGCTCCAGCCGGTCCAGGATACGAGCGCCTCGTGCAGGTTGATGATGTCCGGGTTGTACTTCGGATCGGGCGACTTTGTCGCCGCGAGCTGCACCGTGCCTTCCTCCTCGCCAGCTTCGGGAACGACAACTATCCGGCCTTCTGCCAGCCGGTATTCCGCGCTGCGGCGGCACAGGGATCGCCAGCGCTCGGTGTGTGCATCCCAGACGTCGATGCGATAGCCGCGCACCAGATCCTCCGCCCAGAGCTGGGTGCTGGGCAGCGGGGCCGCGGCATCCAGCGCCTGTTGCTTGTTGGCGTCCAGGCGCGCCTTGAGTGCCAGTGCGCGATCCTTGCGCACCAGCATCATCCCGGCGGTGCGCAACGCCGGGGCGCCGGCGCGCTTGTCGTGGCGCGAGACATCGTCCAGCAGCAGCGCCGGATCCGACCCCGAATCCGCCTCGTACCGGCCCAGGCTGCGCGCGAAATTCATCAGCTTGAGCCCCGCGCCGTCGACGTCGGCCTGCAGCAAGGCGTAGCCGTCCGGCTGGGTGTAGAGATCCAGCAGGCCGTCTTCGACACGGGTCTCGTCGCCCGGGCCGGGAAAGACGCGGGAGATCGCCGCAAAGCTCCGGTCGGAATGACGGACGTGGGTGATGGGCGCCAGATCCGGCGCGCCGCGGCTCGTGGTCAGATTCGGCAGATCGACCTCTACCCGCAGCATAAAATCCGCGTTGGCGGGGAAGGCGCGGCGGTCGAGCACGAAATCCACTACCAGCCCGAGACGCCGCTGCAGCGTGGGATAGGCATTGATCGCCGCGACGATGCGATGGAAGTCGAAACTTTCCGCAATCTCCCGCGCGGTGGGCTCGGGAGGTCGTTCGAATTCCTGGGACGCAACCTCGATCCGGGGATCGTCGGGACGCGGTTTCTCAACCAGCGGCTTGGGCCGCAGCGGTGGCGTATGAAACAGCTCGAAGCGAGCGAGATGACGAACCTTCTCGAAGGTCTTCCCGCGTGCCGTGCCCGCACGCGTGTCGGCCAGGCGCCCGAGCGTCGAAAAACGCCGCTCGATCTGCGTGGCACCCTCCCCTCCGGGCAAAACCGGACCCTCACGATCGATGCCCCATCGATCGATCTGCCGCACGACATCGATCAGCTCGCGCCAAGCCGGGTCGGCGATTAGGTCCAACCCGATCCGCGGCAGCTCGCTGCCCGAGCGATCGGCGAGGTCCACGTACAAATCCTTGATCAGATCGTGCACGTCGGTCGTGCTGTAGGAGCAAATCCGACTGTCGAGCAGCGCGGAATTGAGACGGTGCGCCTGCACCGGCAGGGTCTTTGGAAATAGTGCCGCCCAGACCTCGGAGTCGGGAGCACCGATGCGGGCGTCGTGGTACGTGGGTCCGGATGCGTCGGGGACCGCGCCCTTGACCACCCGCTGGCCGTCCACGAGAAACACGAATACGGCTTCGCTCAATGTCGCGGGCCAGTCGAGCCATTCGGGGAAGCTGGAAAGCTCGGGCGCATCCGCCTCCGGGTCCAATCGCGGCGATGCCAGAACGGAGACCCGCAGGCCTTCGCGGTCGTCGCTAAGCCCGTTCGGAAGGCAGGTCCAGACGAAGGTTTGCCTGGCCATCAGAGGGTCTCCGGCGCGAACGCCGCGCAGTATTCGTCCCACACCGCCTGCTCGGGTACGAGGTCGAGAAACTTGGGGTCCGCTTCGCCGCCGCCGAATTCGCGTCGGCAACGCACCGCCACGTCGAAGCTCAGAAAAAGCACCTCCACTTCGACGATCAGCTCGGCCTCGCCGTAGACGATCGAGGCGGTGCCCTGCTTCTCGTACGCCAGTTGTAGGTTGAAGGTGAGCGAGGCGGAGAAGATGGCGACCACGGTCAACTCGCCATGAATACGCACGTAGCCTGCGAGCACCACGCGCTTGAGGCTGCTGCCGTCGTCCTTCCAACTAAAGTAAACGCCCGCCTTGATCTCGACCGTGCCGGAGGCCACGACCAGGTTCAGCGCAATGGCGGCGCCGAATTCCAGGGCCGCCTCGATCTCCTGCACGCCCTTGGCGCCAACCGCCAGCGCAAAGAACCCGCCGCCGCCCAGCAGCGACACGGTCAGACTGAAGGGCCGCTGGCGCTCGGCAAAGTTGAAGCGCACCGACACCGGCCGGTTGTCGAAAGGCAGGCTGAAACCGGCGCCGAGCGATACATTGCTGAGTGTGAAGATGCCGACGCCGATGCTCGGCAAACTCAGCGAATAACCGGCGGAGATGCCGCTGGGCGTGACGCTCAGCGACGGCGGGTCGGAAAATCCATTGCTCGGAACGAAGCGGCGCAGATCATTGACGAACTCCAGCGGCCCGCCGAAACGCACCGCATCGTCGCCCGGGTGCATCTGCACCGAAACGTCGGGCTTCCGGCCGGGCTGCGCGTCGAACGCCAGCTTGTCGAACCAGAGGATGATGCAACCGAACAGGTTGAGCTTGAAGTTGTTGAGCGTGGCCGTGGCGGAGCGCGTCACGCCCGCCGGATTGGCCAGGGGAACCACGGCCTTGCCGAACAGCACAAGCCGCGTGCCGCTGCCGCCGTCTGCGTCCGGGATCAGCAGCTTCAAGGGATCCGACTGCGTCACCGGCGTGTTCCAGTCGAAGCGCGACTCGACCCGATCCGGAAACTCGGAGGCCAGCATGCGCGGCGCGCGCGGGTCGTCAAGCGTCGGCGGAAGCGCAAAGGCGATCAGATCGCGCAATGAAATGCCGCCGATCAGCGTGGCGTCGAGCGGAAAGAAATCCGCCGGGTGGAGCTCGTTCTTGATGGCGTTGGCCAACGCCGTCCCCGGCGCCATGCCGGCGGGAGCAGACACCGGGCCGGAGCGTTTCGACAGGCCGTAGACCGCCATCTGCGGCGCCGCCAGACCACCGAGCGCGTCGGTCTGCGACTTGCCGCCGCCACCGCCGAAATCCAGCGAATAGGGTGTGCTTGCCACCGCGAGAAAGACCTGTCCCGCGTTTGGCTCGTTGTCGCGCACCACATCGGGATAGCGCATGGGGATTTCGTCGTTGCGCCCCAGCAGTTTCTGCAGCGCCGGCACGCAGACCGTCGCAATCTCCATTTCCGGATGAAAGTGCACCTCGGTCGCGGGAGGTGCCGGGGAACGGAGCGAGCCCGCGCGAAAGCTCATCCGCCGCGTCGCCAGTCGCGATTCCCCGGGCTGGGCATCGAAGCGCACGGCGGCGCCGCCGAGATCCGCCTGGCGTCGAGCGCCGAGCTCAGACTCCGCGTTGTAGGCGCTGCGCACGAGGTCGATCCTGTGTTGGTCGACGATTTCGCTGACGAACAGCATCGGCAGGGAAAAGCCCGCGCGCTGGCCGTCGCGGTCCGTGGTGGCGATCTCGAAGTGGAAATCGCCGCCGCCCACCCGCGGCCAGAAGGCCATGCGCGGGGTAATCGTCAGCGCCTTGCCCGCGATCGTGATCGGGCCGTAGATCTTCGGATCGGCCGCGTTGGGCATGGGCTCGACGAGTTTCGCCGGGGCCTGAAGATCGGGCGTCACACGCGTCAGCACTTCGACCTGTGTAAACGGAAAATTCCGACCGCCGAACTGATGCTTGCTGCCGTCGTAGACCCGCAGGCGCTCGCGTACGACGAGAAAGAAGCGCTGACGGAGCACCGCGACGCGCTGATTGCGATTGCCCTCGAAGGATTCGAGCTTGCGCTCCGTCACCTTCACCAGCGAGGCGGCGTGCCCGAAGGGCATCAGGTATCCGGCATAGACGACGCGCACGTAGTGATCGCGTCCCAGGGTCGCGAGATGTCGCCACTGCTCCAGGTCGTTGCCCGCGGGCCTGGGCTCCCACTCGCCGCCGGCATCGAGCAGAGCGCCCAGCGAGGAGAGGTGCAGACGCTTGGCCTCGCTGGATTTCGGCAGGTAATTGCGACGACCATCTGCTCGCTTCTGCGTCCAATCCGCCATCAGACGCACCAGGAGCTGGCGATCCTGTGCGTCCAGGCTCACGCGGAACGGCAGCGCCGGGTCACCGTCGTTGTCCACATCCGGCGACCAAAGCGCGCGGATTCGCGTGGACGGCTCAACGCCCGCAACGGGGGCAGGGTCACCGAGACGCGTGTGCCACAGCTCGGTGCG
>JBGSTR010000351.1:0-5514 GCA_041736365.1 Chromatiaceae bacterium
CCGCGGCGGAGACAACGGGCAGGTGCGCATCGCCGGTACGCGCTCTGCGCGTCGCTTATACGATGCGATCAACCCGCTCGAAAGCCTACCCGACCCCGACAAGGTGGCGCTGTTGCAGCGGGTCGATGCGGAGGCCCGGCGCATGGATCCGCGGGTGCGCGAGGTTGTTGCAAGCGTCGTCGCCGTTCAGGACACCGTCTTGGTGCTGGCCGACGACGGCACCTTGGCCGCCGACGTTCGCCCGTTGGTGCGGCTCAGCGTCAGCGTCATCGCCGAGGATAACGGGCGTCGCGAGCAGGGCTCCAGCGGCGGCGGCGCACGTGCGGATCTCGGCTATTTTCTGGTGGAGGACCGGGCGCTGGGATACGCGCGCGAGGCGGTGCGCCTCGCGCTCACCAATCTGGACGCCGATGAGGCGCCGGCTGGAAAGATGACCGTGGTGCTGGGATCGGGTTGGCCCGGTGTGCTGTTGCACGAGGCCATCGGTCACGGCTTGGAAGGAGACTTCAACCGCAAGGGCACCTCCGCCTTCGCCGGCCGGATCGGTGAACGGGTCGCTGCCCCCGGGGTGACGGTCGTCGACGACGGGACACTCCCGCAACGGCGCGGCTCGCTCAACATGGACGACGAGGGTACCCAGACTCAGTGCACCGTCCTGATCGAGGACGGAATTCTGCGCGGCTACATGCAAGACAAGCTCAATGCTCGGTTGACGGGCGTGGCCTCGACCGGCAACGGTCGGCGCGAGTCCTATGCCCATCTGCCGATGCCGCGAATGACCAACACCTACATGCTCGCGGGCGAGCGCGATCCCGAGGAGATCATCGCCTCCGTGGATCGGGGCCTGTACGCGGTCAACTTCGGCGGTGGCCAGGTGGACATCACCTCGGGGAAGTTCGTGTTTTCCGCGAGCGAGGCCTATGTGATCGAGAAGGGTAAGATCGGGCGGCCCGTGAAGGGCGCCACGCTGATCGGCAACGGACCCGATGTGCTGACGCGGGTGAGCTTGATCGGCAACGATCTCAAGCTCGATCAGGGTGTGGGCACTTGCGGCAAGGAAGGCCAAAGCGTGCCGGTTGGGGTCGGCCAACCGACGCTGCGTATCGACGGCTTGACGGTCGGCGGGACCAGCGCCTAACAAAATCGTAGCGCTCGCCCGCGCACCCGGGTCCGCCGCTGTGGCGTCGTTGTTGGTGAGTCCCCCGCCCGGCGGCGAGCCGAGCGTCGCTCCCGTATAGACTCCATCCGAGGTAAGAGAAGACCGCATGCCCATCCAGGCGAACGAGGATATCAACCAACGTCTTGCGCACCTGCGGGAGATCATCGCGGACCTATTGAGCGAGGCCAAACGCCGCGGCGCGGATGCCGCCGAGGCATCTGTCGGCGGCAGCTCCGGGCTCGAGGTGAGCGTTCGGCTCGGCGAGGTCGAGACGGTTGAGCACACCCGCGACAACGGGCTCGGCGTCACCGTCTACTTCGGCAATCGCAAGGGTTCCGCCAGCACCTCCGATCTAAGTCCGGGGGCGTTGCGTGACGCGGTAGAGGCGGCCTGCACCATCGCACGCCATACCCAGCCGGATCGCTGCGCACATCTCGCCGATGCCGAGCTGATGGCGGTCGAGACCCCCGACCTCGACCTCTACCATCCGTGGTCGATCGAGGTCGAGGATGCAGTGGCCCTGGCGGTTGAATGCGAGGACGCGGCGCGCGCCTTCGATCCCCGAATCGTCAATTCCGAGGGTGCGAGCCTAACGACTCACACCGGCATCCAGGTCTACGGCAATAGCCACGGCTTCGTCGGCGGTTATCCCACCACGCGTCACGGTCTGAGCTGCGCCGTCGTCGGCCAACACCAGGAGTCGATGCAACGCGACTATTGGTGGACCAGTGCGCGCGCCGCAGCGGACCTGGAGACGGCGCGCCATGTTGGCGAGCGGGCGGCGGAACGCACCGTCGCGCGGCTCGGGGCGCGGCAGATCGGAACACGTCAGGCGCCCGTAATGTTTCGCGCCGAGGTGGCTGCCGGGCTATTGCGCAGCCTGATGTCCGCGATCCAAGGCGCAAGCCTCTACCGTCGCTCCAGCTTCCTGCTCGATCACCTGGGCGAGCAGATCTTCCCCGCGTTTGTGCGCATTCACGAGGAGCCTCATCTGCCGCGCGGGCTCTCGAGTGCCCCGTTCGACGGCGACGGCGTCGCCACGCGTGCCAAGGATCTGGTTTCCGATGGCGTGCTGCGCAGCTATCTCCTAGACGCCTATTCCGGATGCCGGCTCGGGATGCCGACGACGGGCAACGCCGGCGGCGTGCGCAACCTGTCGATCGAGATGGGCGATCTCGATCGCGCGGGATTGATCGCGCAGATGGGCACAGGCTTATTGGTGACCGAGCTGATGGGTCACGGCATGAATCCGGTCACCGGAGATTACTCGCGCGGAGCCGCGGGGTTCTGGGTCGAGGGTGGCGAGATCCAGTTTCCGGTGGAGGAGATCACCATTGCAGGCAATCTGAAGCGGATGTTCCAGGGGCTGGTCGCCGTCGGAAACGACTGCGACTTTCCCGGAAGCACGCGCACCGGCTCTTGGCTACTGGACGGGATGACGATCGCTGGCCAGTGAGACGACCGAGCGGCCCGCTCCGCGCGGCTCGGCGAGTGAAGGATCTGGTTGGATGTGGGCTCGGCGGCGGGTCGGCCGAGCCCGTAAACGAGTGCGGTTTCAGGTGCGGCGGCGGGATGCCTTGTCGGCTGCAAGATAGTCGATCAGCGCCGCATCACTCATTGGCGGCGCGAAAAGGTTCCCTTGGGCGTAGCGGCATCCCATCGCGACAAGCTGTTGCGCTTGTTCCGGCGTCTCCACGCCTGTTGCCACCGTTTCCATTCCCAGCGCGCCCGCCATGGCCAACGCCGCGCGAACAATGGCGGATGCACCCCCGTCCTCGGTGATCCTACTCACCAGCTCTCCGTCGATCTTGAGCGCGCTCACCGCGGAGCGAGTCAGATGCGTCAGCGACGAGAATCCGGTTCCGAAATTGTCTACCGTCAAGCGTACGCCGGCGTCCCGCAGCGCCGCAGCCTGGGCTTGGTACCGCTCCCCGTATTCCATCCATGCCATTTCGGTCATCTCCAGCTCCAGTAGGCCGGGATCGATTCCGGCGTCGGCGGCGATCGTAAGCACCTGCTCGGACAGGGTGCCGACGCGAACCTGTTGATGCGAGACGTTGATTGCGATGCGGCCGAGCTCCAGTCCCATATCGAGCCAGCGCCGCACTTGGGCGGTCGCCGTCGTCAAGACCCAGCTCCCGAGGAGCTGCACCAAGCCGCGGCGCTCCGCGAGGTGGACAAACTCAACCGGGGCGAGCACGCCCTCCAGCGGATGGCGCCAGCGCACCAAGGCCTCGACCGCGGTGACGCGACCGGTCGCCAGCTCGACTTGTGGTTGGTAATGGAGGAACAGCTCGTCATCGCGCACGGCCTGCTCGAGTCGATCGGCGAGGGCCGCTTCCCGGCGCACCTGACGCGTCATCTCGTCGGTGTGGAACGCGTAGCGTCCACGACCGCTGTTTTTCGCCTTGTACAAGGCTACATCGGCCTGCGCCAACAGATTCTCGAGACCCGCGTGCCGGCGCGGCACGAGCACGACCCCGACGCTGGCGCCGCAGACGATCTCGTTGCCCTGGATTCGATAGGGTTCGCTGAGATGGGCGATGATCTTCGCCGCCAAGGCGGCGGCGTCCTCGGCACCCGCGATCTCGGGCTGAATCACGGCGAACTCATCGCCGCCGAAACGCGCGACCGTGTCCGCGTCCCGCAATAGTGACCGCAAGCGCTGAGCGACCTCCTTCAGCAGGAGGTCGCCAGTCGGATGACCAAGCGCGTCGTTGACTCCCTTGAAATAGTCGAGATCAAGGAAGTGCAACGCGAAGCCGTTGTCCTTGTGACGTGCGGAGGCAAGACGCTGGGCGAGGCGGGCCTTGAACAAGGACCGATTCGGCAGCCCGGTCAGGCTGTCGTAGTACGCGAGTCGGACCACACGGCTGTCGTGCCGTCGACGCGCGTTCATGACGCCCGCTCGCGCAGTACTTGCACCAGTTCGCCGTACCCTGCGGACCGGGCGGCGCAGATCGAGATCTCCTCTGCGAGCCATGTGGAAACAATTATCCCCAATTCCTTGTTACACATTTTCGCTCCCTGCCGACGCGGCCGCCGATGCGGTTCCGCAAGACCCCGACGCGCTTCCTTACGCCGGTACGTCGTGGGCGCTCAACGCGCCGACGCGACATGGAGCAACCATAACGGCGGGGAAATCCAGGCGACAAGGAAAAGTCTGCCAGACGGTGAAATAAGGCGATAAAGCCCCCGGCTGCGAGCCAAGGTGCGGCACGTACGGCAAGCTGGACGTATGGGGACACCGCCGAGAAGCATATATCCGCGCCGGGGCAGTCCGGCCGCGGGGCGGCTTGATGCGCCGCGGGTAGATTAATGGACGTAATGGCCTTTCAAGATGAAATCCGGTCGGTGTGACTGAATTCGAACCATCAGCGACTTCTGCCCCCAAAAGCAAAAAGAATAGCCGTCGATTGTATCCTTCGTCGCATCGAAAAGTACAACCATAGTAAGAAAGCATTTTTACCGATGACGTTTTATGGACGCCAGGAAAACACTGAATTATTGCGGTTTCCGGCCCTCCCGGGAATTCCCCCATTTTCGTGTCCGTTTAAGCGGCAAGAAGACGAAGCGGCCCGAGAATCGCGCCTCGCCGATCCCGAGTTGATCAAATGAACCCAGTATTCCTTCTTTCGTCCGCCTCTTCAGCGCGAATAGCTCGCGACCCCAGAGTCAATATCGGCGCGAGGCTGAACCGGTAGGCGATGCTCCGCATCTTCCGTGTACGATGCGCGATGCAGATCTGCGATGACGACGGGGTAAGCCGGGCGCTCCATGAGATCGGGCTTTTCTACAATGCGGGGTTGGGAAGCATTCGCGAGTGAAGCGATTCAGCCAGGCAAGCTTGGCGGCGTACACCTCGTGGTCGAGAAGGGCTATCCTTGCACCTGTTTTCGGTTGCCGCCGTCATCGATTCGCCATGGACGAACATCCCGGACCCATCTCCGAGCATCCCCAACTTCCTCTCGCGCGCTACCGGCTGCGTTTTCGCGCGGTGGAAGATTTCGCCCTTCGGGAGGATCCTCGCGGCCTCTGGCATGGCGTGTTCGGACGCGCCCTGCGCGAGGCCTGCTGCGTGGTGAATCTCCCCGCGTGCCCGGGATGTCTGCTCCTTCACCAGTGCCAATATTCCTATCTCTTCACCGCCCCGCGCCCGCCGGATGCGGAGCTGATGCGGCGTTACGATACCGTTCCGGTTCCGCATGTCTTCCAGATCGACGACGCTTCTGCTCGGGATCTTCGGGTCGGCGACACCCTGGATCTTGCGATCGTGCTCGTCGGCGCGGCAAACAGTCGCCTGCCGCTGGTGGTTGCCGCCTTGGCCGCGGCGGGCTCCAACGGGCTCGGCGCCG
>JBGSTR010000401.1:0-1545 GCA_041736365.1 Chromatiaceae bacterium
GTGCGCGCGCTCGGCGCGCACCCGCGCCTTGATCCGCACCCGCCGCTGCGCTCGCTCGCTAAACGCACTTTCCAGCAGCTCCCGGTCCTCCGGCTCCGCGCTGACGATCACCTCCGGGGGAACCGATTTGTCGACATAGAACTGAGCGAGAAAACCCGAGAGCAGCGCCGAGTCGTCGGTGTCCGCCGGGGTGCGCGGGAAGAAGGTCTTGCTGCCGAGGTTGCGGCCGGCGCGGATGAAGACTACCAGGACGCACGCGACGCCAGCCTCCTGGGCACAGGCGACGATATCCAGATCGCCGCCCTCCCCGCTTACGTATTGGCGTTCGCGAATCCGGCGCAGGGTCGCAATCTGGTCGCGCAGCGCGGCCGCGCGCTCGAACTCCAGATCGGTCGCCGCACTCTCCATCGCCGCCCCGAGCTCGTCGATGACCTCGTCGGCACGCCCCTCCAGGAACTTGATGGTGTGCGCCACCTCATCCCCGTAGACCGGCTCCGAGACCAGCCCGACGCAGGGTCCCCCGCAACGTTTGATCTGGTATTGGAGGCAGGGACGCGAGCGGCTGCGATAGAAGCTGTCCTCGCATTGACGCACGGGAAACAGCTTCTGCAACAACTGCAAGGTCTCGCGCACCGCCCAGGCGCTGGGATAGGGTCCGAAGAAACGCCCCGCCCCCTTGCGCGAGCCGCGGAAGAAGGCAAGCCGCGGGAACGGGTCTTGGGTGGAGAGATAGATATAGGGATAGCTCTTGTCGTCCCGCAGCACGACGTTGAAGCGCGGTAGCAACGACTTGATCAGGTTGCTTTCGAGCAGCAGGGCCTCGCCCTCGGTGCGCGTGACCGTCACCTCGATGTCGGCGATCTGACCGACCATCACCTGGAGCCGACGATTGAGCGAGCGGCTGAAGTAAGACCCGACCCTGCGCTTCAGGTCCTTGGCCTTGCCGACATAGAGCACCACGCCTTTCGCGTCCAGCATCCGATAGACGCCGGGACTGGCCGGGATCTGCGTCAGCAGCAAGCCCAGGTGCGAGCCCATATGCGAACGAGGATCAGCCGCGGTCATGACCTTCGGCGAGCAGCGCCGCGGCGCGCTCGAATACCTCGTGAAACATGGGCTCGGTGAGACGGCGCGTCTGGGTGTTGTAGCGGCTGCAGTGATAGGAATCGATCAAGGTTCGGTCGCCTGGCAGCGGATGAACGGCGCCGTGGGCAAAGGGTTTCTCCGACTGGGGCAGCGCCAACGCCCGCAGCACCGACCCGTGCGCCACGCGCCCGAGTGCCATCAGTACCGACCCGCGCCCCATACCCGCGATCTCCGCCGCCAGAAAGCCGTTGCAGTTGCGCACCTCCTCGGGTGTCGGCTTATTCGCCGGCGGCAGACACTTCACCGCATTGGTGATCCGGCAACCGGAGAGCGCCAGACCGTCGTCGCGCGAGCGCGAGTCCGGTCGGCTGCCGAACCCGAACCGGTGCAGCGTTTGATACAGCAGGATCCCGGCGAAGTCGCCGGTGAACGGCCGACCCGTGGCGTTGGCACCATGCA
>JBGSTR010000428.1:0-2802 GCA_041736365.1 Chromatiaceae bacterium
GACCAAGGACGTGGCCGCGGGCACCAGCGTATTCGGGACCCCGGCACGGCCGATCAAGGACACCCTGCGCGAGCTCGCGGCACTGGCTCAACTGCCCGCGTTGCTGAAGCAAATCAAACGACAGGAGCAGGAGCTGACGCGCATGCAGGCGCGACTGGCGGCATTGGAGGAGGCGCGCGAGCCGCACGACTGAGACGTCGCCGCGTCCGCCCCCATCCGCGTTCCGTCTTGACCCGCGCCGGCCCCGAACGGGTCGCGCAATCTCCTTTGATGTCAATCAATGCCGGCGGCACGAGCGGGGCCTATGGTCGTCGCTGGTCTGACCCCAATGCAGGAGCGGCACGTCATGGCGGTCGACACGGTGGTAGGGGAGCAACGGCGCTACCCCCCGGGCGATCTAGCGATCTGGATCTTCATCCTCGCGGAGCTGCTCGTCTTCGCCGTCTTTTTCGCCGCCTACGCGTTTGCGCGACTGGGCAACGAGGAGCTGTTCAACACCTACCAGTCGACGCTGGACCGGCGTGCCGCACTCATCAACACGCTGGCGCTGATCACCAGCAGCTATTTCGTGGTGCGTGCGGTGGCTGCGATTCGCGAGGACCGGACTGCGATCTGCGTGCGCTGGCTGCTGGCGGCCTTGGGTATGGGCGCCCTGTTCCTGGTGGTGAAGGTCGGCGAGTACGCACACCACATCGGGGCGGGCATCAATCTCAGCACCAACACCTTCTACATGTTCTATCTCTCGCTTACCTTCTTCCACTTCATGCACGTGATCCTCGGCATGGTGATCCTCGGCGCGGTCGCGGTGAAGGGGTATAGGGGCAGCTATAGCGCCGCCGAGCATACCGGCGTGGAGAGCGGCGCCTCTTACTGGCACATGGTCGACCTGGTCTGGCTGATCCTGTTCCCCCTGGTCTACGTGATGCGTTGAACCTCATGACTCGCCGACAAACCGGAATCCGACCCTGTACTTGGGTCTACCTCGTCCTCGTCGCACTAACCCTGACCACCTTCACCGTCGGACAGCTCGGGATCGATGGGCTGTGGACCTCACTCGGCGTGCTGGGATTCGCGCTGGTGAAGGGCCAATTGGTCGGCGACTACTTCATGGGCCTGAAGGGTCTGCGCGGACCCTGGCGCTGGGTGATCCCGATCTGGCTGATTCTCCCCGGTAGCCTGATAACGCTGGCCTTCGTGCTCGGGGCCTGACGGCGTCACGGGCGTAATTTGATGCAGGTTAAGGCGTGCCGAATTGGTTCCGGCGACCCTGCGAGGGTACGTACGGCCGGTCTCGCGGCCCGCCGGGAGTCGAATCGAATCACTCTTCGGCCCCGGTCGCGGCTTACCGCGCCGGGGCCATCCGCCACTTGTCGAGCCTGCTATGCAAATCGCCCGACCCGCCGCCAGCACGATGTTCAAGCGCGACGCATCCGCGTCCGATACGGTGTTCTACGAGCCCCAGGGCAACGAGATCGAGCTCTTCGAGCACGCCTACCGCAATCGCCTGCCGGTGATGATCAAGGGTCCCACCGGTTGCGGAAAGACGCGCTTGGTGCGGGCCATGGCGGAGCGGCTAGGGCGTCCGCTCTACACCGTGGCCTGTCACGACGACCTGACCGCGGCGGATCTGGTGGGTCGCCACCTGATCGGCGACAGCGGCACCTTCTGGGCGGACGGACCACTGACCCGCGCGGTGCGCGAGGGCGCGATCTGTTACCTCGACGAGGTCGTGGAGGCGCGCAAGGACACCACCGTGGTGCTGCACCCGTTGACCGACGACCGGCGGATCCTGATCCTCGAGCGCACCGGGGAGACGCTGGAGGCGCCCGAGGACTTCATGCTGGTGGTCTCCTACAACCCCGGATACCAGAATCTGCTCAAGGGCATGAAGCCGAGCACCCGCCAGCGATTCGTCGCCCTGAGCCTGGGCTTTCCCGAGCCCGAGCTCGAAATCCGCATCCTGATCGGCGAGACCGGCGCGGATGCGGGGCTCGCGCGGCGGCTGGTGGCGCTTGCGGGCGCGCTTCGGGCGCTCAAGGATCACGACCTTGAGGAGGGCGCATCGACCCGGTTGTTGGTCTATGCCGCAAGCCTGATCCAAAGCGGAATGCAGCCGCGCGAGGCCTGTCTAGCCGCGATGGTGGAGCCGCTGAGCGACGACGCCGAGACCATCGCGGCGTTGCGGGAAGTGATCGATGCCAGCTTCGGCTGAACCGCCTGCCGCGCGGGGCGGAAAGGTCGCGGGCCAATCCCTGGCGGTCCTTGCACAGTCGCTGTACCTCGCCAACCTGCTGCTCTTGCCGGTGGTGTCGTTTCTGGCCCTCGGTTGGCTGTTCCTGCGCGACGTCCAGGAGGACCCGCCACTCGCACGCGCCCACATCACCCAAGCCTTCGCGGCCAGCCTCTGGGGCGGCATCCTGCTGGTGCTGGTGATCCTGCTGATGCTGGCGCTGGGCGGCTACGACGAGGTCAACACCTGGACGGTGGTGATCCTCTACTTCACCACCATCCACACCACGTTTGTCCTAATCGGGATCATCGGGCTGGCGAAGGCCATGTCCGGCAAGTGCTGGCGCGTGCCGCTGATTGGCCCGCGCTTACCTCGGGGGTGTCCGAGCTAAGTGGAAGAGAAGGTCGGCGAGCTTTGGCACCGCTTGATCACCCGCGCGAGCCAACGGCGCTACCCGGGCTCGGCCGTGCGCCTCGATACGATGGCGTGCACGCTCGGCATCTTCTTCCGAGCGCTCGGTGGCGACGGCGGCCTTGAGATCAAGGCCGCAGATGCGACGGCACATGGCGCCC
>JBGSTR010000637.1:0-7831 GCA_041736365.1 Chromatiaceae bacterium
CCACCAGGGCGCGCAGCAGGCCGCTTTCCGGGGCCCGCGCCCAGGTGCTTGAGCGGGCGACGACGGGTGCGGGGACGCGTACGGGTTTGCCGACTCGGATCATCCCCAATGCGCGCATCACGTTGAGCACGCCCAAGACGCCGGCGCGAATCGAGACCTCGTCGAAACGCAGCCCTTCACCGGCCTCGTAGAGCAGGATCGGGATACCCAGCTCCGCCGCCGCCGCCCGCAACGAGCCATCACGCAGGGTTGCGTTGAGCAGCACGGGCACGCCAAAGGCGCGCGCCAGACGCTCGGTCTCCGGGTCGTCCAGGTTCGCGCGTATCTGCGGCAGGTTGGTGCGGTGTATCGCCCCGGTGTGCAAATCGATACCGTGCGTACAGTGGCGCACGATCTCGTCGATGAACAGATTCGCCACGCGTGCCGCTAGCGAGCCCGACGGGTGGCCGGGAAAACTGCGATTGAGATCCCGCCGGTCGGGCAGATACCGCGACTGGTGGATCACGCCATATACGTTCACCACGGGCACGGCGATCAGGGTGCCGGCCAGCCGCCGCAGCGCCTTCGCCTCCAACAGCCGGCGGATGATCTCAACCCCGTTGAGCTCGTCGCCGTGAACCGCGGCCGATACGAATAAAGTCGGCCCGTATCGCTTGCCGTGCACCAGGTGCACCGGCATCGCCAGGCGCGTGTGCGAGTTCAGCCGCGGCAAGGCCAGGTCGATGATCGTGCGCTCGCCGGGCGCGATCTGCTGGTCCTGGATGATGAATGGTGCGCGCATCGTCTAACCCCGACCGCGCGTCCGGGTCTTGCCGAGGACCGCGGTTCGCTCGATGAACTCGACGATCATTCCCGCTACGTCCTTGCCGGTGGAGCGTTCGATCCCCTCCAAGCCCGGGGAAGAATTGACCTCCATGACGACCGAGCCGTGGTTGGAGCGCAGCAGGTCGACGCCCGCGACGTTGAGGCCCATGGTCTGGGCCGCACGCACCGCGGTGGAACGTTCCTCGGGGGTGATGCGCACCACGGTCGCCGTTCCGCCGCGATGCAGGTTGGAGCGAAATTCGCCCTCCTTGCCCTGTCGTTTCATGGTCGCCACCACCTTATCGCCGATCACGAAACAACGCAGGTCCGCGCCCCGTGCCTCCTTGATGAACTCCTGGACCAGGATGTTCGCGTGCAGGCCCATGAAGGCCTCGATCACGCTCTCGGCCGCCTGTTGGGTCTCGGCCAGCACCACGCCGATTCCCTGGGTGCCCTCCAGCAGCTTGATCACCACGGGTGCTCCGCCGACCATCTTGATCAGGTCCTGGATATCGTCCGGCTTGTGGGCGAATCCGGTCACCGGTAGCCCGATCCCCTTGCGCGAAAGCAATTGGAGCGAGCGCAGCTTGTCGCGCGAGCGGGTGATGGCGACCGACTCGTTCAAGGGGAAGACACCCATCATCTCGAACTGGCGCAGGACCGCGGTGCCATAGAAGGTGACCGAGGCCCCGATGCGCGGGATCACCGCGTCGAACCCATCCAGCTGCTGGCCCTTGTAGTGAATCTCCGGACGCAGGGAGGTGATGTTCATGTAGCACCGCAGGACGTCCAGCACCATGACCTCGTGACCGCGTTCGCGCGCGGCATCGACCAATCGGCGGGTCGAGTACAGTTTCGGGTTCCTCGAAAGGACGGCAATCTTCATGACGACTCCTCGGTGATGGATCTTCTAATCGTGCGCCGTCGGTAGCGGCCAAGGCGCCGGAGGCACCGCTGCGTCTCCCTAAGGAAACGCTGATTAAATGCCGTCCTGGCATTTGATCAGCTCGCGGTCCGAGAGGAGCGACTCCCGGACCGCCCCATTTTCAAGCCCTTAGCGAGCTCGAAAATGCCGGGCCATCCCCGGGCTGGACAGGAAACGCTTGAGATCAGCATTTCCCTAAGGACAACGGCAAGCCTCCTATATTGCCGCATTCGCGCCGTCGGCAACGAGACCAGTCCTCAAGCGGAAGCCGGGCCGCGGATCAAGATGACCGCGACCAAGACCAGCAGCAGCGTGGCCCAGAGCGTCAGATAGACCGCCATGGACTGCTTGGCGCGCGCCCGCTCCAGCCAAGTTCGGGGTTTGACCCCCTTGAGCAGAAACACCACCTTCGCGGCGAGCAGAACGCACACCAGATTCACCGCCAACAACAGGGCGGCGCCGCCCGCCAGCTCGGTTTGGCCGCTGCCGGCCAGCATCCCGAGCGTAGCCGTGGGCGGTAGCAGTGCGACGGCCACCATCACCCCGACCAGCGTCGTCGACAACCCGGTGGTCAGCGACAATACCGCCGCGGCCCCGGATGCCAGGGCCAACGCCACGCTGTCCAGGCCGACAACGGTGCGCGACAGGATCTCCGCGCTTTCCAGATTGGCCGGCCAGATCATCCCGATGACGTAGGTCAGCGCGAAGGCCAAGCCCAAACCGGCGAGATTGGTCTTGAGTGCCCCCCACATCAGCGCCCGGTCGCCGAGAGAGGTGGCGAAGGCGAGTGCGATATTGGGACCGAGCAGGGGCGCAATCACCATGGCGCCGATGACCACGGCGACATTCTCCTCGGCCAGACCGATCGCCGCCACCACCGTGGACAGCAAGGTCAACAACAGGAAGTTGCTGTCCAGGGTCGCACCCTTTGCGATCTCGTCGTAGAGCTCTTCGCGAGTGGTGGCAACCGTGCCCTGCCTAGCCTCTTCGTCGCCCTCGTCCGCATCGCTGTCCGGTCGCGGCAGAACGGCATCGACTGGCAGGATCACGATATGGGCTTGCTGCGAGCCGCCGACGATGCTCTGCAGGGCGTCCACCACGGCCTGGCGCGATTCGTCGCAGACCAACATGCGAAAGGAGCGGCGACCATCCTCGTTGTCGCCGCCCCACCAGAAATCGGTTGCCTTGAACTGCTCGGCAATCCCGGCCAGCGTGTCGGCGTGCCCGACATCCGCGACGATTTCGATCATGCGCATACCCGCGACCCCCGTTGTTTCCGCCCCGCTTCCACGTGCGCGCCCAACCGCGCGGCGGAAGTAGACAATGCATCGGGACGCCGCGTCCAATGCCGGTGCGGCGATCCGAAGCAGCCGGGGCGCGGTGGTGCGGCGCAGCAGGGTTTCGAGCGGATGACGGAGGGCCCGGACGCGCCGGAAGAAGAGAATGTCTCACGCAAAGGCGCAAAGACGCAAAGAAGACAAGAAAGTGGGCACTCGCCCTTCAGCCGCACTGAGCCGCCGCGCAGATCGACAGGCGAGGCCGCGGCTCGTTACGGAGATGCTGATCAAATGCCGTCCCGGCATTCGATCAGCTCGCGGTCCGAGAGGCGCGACTCTCAGATCGCTCCATTTTCACGCACTTAGGTGCCCGAAAATGCCGGGCCATCTGCCCGGACGGGAAACGCTTTAAATCAGCGTTTCGCTAGCTGAAATGGACTCGTGCGTCCAGATTCGCGGCCGAATCGGCGTTCGCCAATGCCTCGTCCAGCGACACGACACCCGCCCGGTAGAGCTCGAGCAGCGCGTCGTCGAAGGTCTTCATCCCGCTCTCGCCGCTCTCCTGCATGGCCCGCTGGACCTCGTCGAGCCGTCCCGCATGGATCAGGTCGGCGATGTGGGGGGTGTTGACCAGCACCTCCACGGCCGCACAGCGCTTGCCGTCGACATCCCGCACCAGGCGTTGCGAGACGATGGCGCGCATATTGAGCGCAAGGTCGGTGAACAGGGTGCGGTGCAGCTCGTGGGGAAACATGTTGACGATTCGCTCCATCGCCTGGGCCGCATTGTTCGCATGCAGGGTGGAGATCGCGAGGTGCCCCGTGCCGGAGAGCTCGATCGCCGCTTCCATGGCCTCGCGCGCGCGAATCTCGCCGATCAAGATCACGTCCGGGGCCTCGCGCAACGAGCTCTTCAACGCGGTCGCGTAGCTTTTGGTATCGGAGCCCACCTCGCGTTGGTTGACCACGCATTGGCCATGGCTGTGCACGAACTCGATCGGATCTTCGATGGTGAGTATGTGTCCGGTGGAGTGTTTGTTGCGAAAATCGACCAGCGCGGCGAGCGTCGTGGTCTTGCCCGAGCCGGTGGCGCCCACCATCAGGAGGATGCCGCGCTTGCGCATGACCAGATCGGTGAGGATCGGCGGCAACCGCAGCTCCTCGGCGGTTGGTATCTTTCCCGGGATGTAGCGCAGCACCAAGCTCGGCGTGCCGCGCTGATAGAAGGCGTTGACGCGGAAGCGCCCGCGGTCGCTCAGCGTAATGGCGAAGTCCAGCTCGCGCTCGGTCTCGAGCTGACGCATTTGCGCCTCGTTCATCACCGACGCGACGGCGGTGCGGCACAGCGCGGGATTGAGCACCAATCCGCCGACCGGGCGGACCACGCCATCGATTTTGATCTTCACCTGGGCGCCGGCGCTCAAGAACAGGTCCGAGGCCTGGACTCGGATCATCATCTCCAGATAGGGCCGGACATCAAAGGCCGAGTCGGTCATGTGCAGCTCCCCCAGTGATCACCGATATTCCCCCGGGATCGGTTCCGCCGACGGTCGCAACGCGCAAGCAGATCCCGCTCGACTAAATCGGACGGCTGGCATAGATCACCGGCCGGGAATTGCAATTGGAGTCCTCGGAGCAGTCGTCCTCGTCGTTTCGGACGATCTCGAAAAATCGACTGTTACCGAGAATATCCGCCTCCCGGGCATCCTTGCCCTCGAGCTTGATCCGCAGGCGCAGCTCGTTGGTCGAGTCCGCGTTGCGCAACGCCTCTTCGTAAGACACCAGACCCGCCTGGTGGAGGTCGTAGAGCGCCATGTCGAAGGTCTGCATCCCGGCCTCGCGGGACTTCTTCATCAAGCTCTTAATGCCGTGCACGTCGCCCTTGAAAATCAGGTCGGTCATGAGCGGCGTATTCAACATCAGCTCAACGGCCGGGACCCGGCCCTCGCCCATGCGGTGCAACAGGCGTTGCGAGATCACCGCCTTGAGATTGAACGAGAGATCCATCAATACCTGTTCCCGACGTTCCTCCGGGAACAGATTGATGATTCGGTCCAACGCCTGATCGGAGCTGTTGGCATGCAGCGTCGACAGGCATAGGTGACCGGTTTCGGAAAACTTGATCGCGTGCTCCATGGTCTCCCGGTTGCGGATCTCGCCGATGAGAATCACGTCCGGTGCCTGACGCAGGGTGTTTACCAACGCGGCCTCCCAGGAATCCGTATCCACCCCGACCTCGCGCTGGCTCACCAGGCAACCCAGGTTGGGGTGCACGAACTCGACCGGGTCCTCGATGGTGACGATGTGCCCCCGGCTGTTCTTGTTTCGGTAACCGACCATCGCCGCGAGGGTCGTGGACTTACCGCTACCGGTGCCGCCGACGACGATGACCAAACCGCGCTTGGTCATGGCAATTTCACGGAGCTGCGGGGGTAGCCCCAGCTCGTCGAAATCCGGAATTCCGGTGGAGATGGTGCGCAATACGGCGCCGGAACAACCCTGCTGGACGAATGCGTTGACACGGAAGCGTCCGATGTCGGAAGGATGAATGGCGAAATTACATTCCTTCTTGGCGTCGAAATCTCGGACCTGGCGATCATTCATGATCGATCGCACCAGAACATTTGTCTGCGCCGCATCCAGTGCGCGGGCGCTCAGCGGCGTCATCTCGCCGTCGATCTTGCAGGCCGGCGGGAAACCGGCTGAGACAAAGAGATCCGACCCCTTCTTGGCGATCATCTTGCGCAGGCAATCGAGCATGAATTTTGTGGCTTGCTGTCTGTCCATTCGTCCTCCCAGGGATCAACGTTGGCTCTTCCTTGATGCCGGCGGCACCGCGTTTCCTGCGCCGGTGGCCAAGGCCGCGTGCACGGGCGCGCATCGCCGGCAGCCGGTTGGGCCTAAACGATGCATCGACCAAGCCAAGTAGTGCCGGCGCCGCAGTGCCGCGGTTTGGGGCTCGAAGAGACCCCGGCCATCGGCCGTTGACCGTCGCTTTAGGACCCTAGAGGACGCATCGCGACGCAACGGCGCAAGATGCAACGGGAATCATCGGCGACAGTTTTGGCGTGGAGCCGCGGGCGGTTGGGACCGGCGAGGACGCCGGCGGCGGCCCGGGTGAGATCGAGCCGATAGGACACGGAGAAAGGATGGTTACGCCGGCGGGACTTTCGCCCCCCAACACATCGGGGAGCGGAGAGGAGTGGAGGACGCGCTCCGCCGGACGTGTGCCCGGCACGCGCGCGACCTCATCTTGGCGATTTAGACCTCGCGATAGATGCGAGCACCGTCGCGAATGAATTCCTGCGACTTTGCCTTCATGCCCTCGTCGATCGCCTCTTCGACCTTTTCGATACGTTGCGCGCGGGCATAGTCCCGGACATCTTGTGTGATCTTCATGGAGCAGAAATGGGGACCGCACATGGAGCAGAAGTGGGCCACCTTGTGTGATTCGTGCGGCATGGTCTGGTCGTGGAATTCACGCGCCCGCTCGGGGTCCAGCGAGAGATTGAACTGATCCTCCCAGCGGAATTCGAAGCGGGCCTTGCTGAGCGCGTTGTCGCGGATCTGCGCCCCGGGCAGTCCCTTCGCCAGATCCGCCCCGTGGGCGGCGATCTTGTAGGTGACGATGCCGTCTCGCACGTCCTGCTTGTTGGGCAGCCCCAGGTGCTCCTTGGGGGTCACGTAGCAGAGCATGGCGGTCCCGTACCAGCCGATGTTCGCCGCGCCGATGCCCGACGTGATGTGATCGTAGGCGGGCGCGATGTCGGTAATCAGCGGCCCCAGGGTGTAGAAGGGGGCCTCGAAACAGTCCGCCAGCTCCTTGGTGACGTTCTCCCGAACCATCTGTAGCGGCACGTGGCCGGGACCCTCGATCATCACCTGCACGTCGTGCTCCCAGGCGATGCGGGTCAGCTCGCCCAAGGTCTCGAGCTCCGCGAACTGGGCCGCGTCGTTGGCATCGGCGATGGACCCGGGCCGCAGGCCGTCGCCGAGGCTGAACGAGACATCGTAGGCCTTCATGATCTCGCAGATCTCGCCGAAGTGGGTGTAGAGAAAGTTCTCCCGGTGGTGGGCGAGGCACCATTTCGCCATGATCGAGCCGCCGCGGGAGACAATGCCGGTGACCCGATCGGCGGTCAGCGGCACGTAACGCAGCAGCACGCCGGCGTGGATGGTGAAGTAATCCACCCCCTGCTCCGCCTGCTCGATCAGGGTGTCGCGGAACAGCTCCCAGGTCAGCGCCTCGGGTTTGCCGTCGACCTTCTCCAGCGCCTGGTAGATGGGCACCGTGCCGATCGGCATCGGCGCATTGCGCAGGATCCACTCGCGGGTCTCGTGGATGTTCTTGCCGGTGGATAGATCCATCAGGGTGTCCCCGCCCCAGCGCGCGGACCACACCATCTTCTCGACTTCCTCCTCGATACTCGAGGTCACCGCCGAGTTGCCGATGTTGGTGTTGATCTTCACCCGGAAGTTGCGCCCGATGATCATGGGCTCCAGCTCGGGATGATTGATGTTGGCGGGGATGATGGCGCGACCCCGGGCGACCTCCGAGCGCACGAATTCGGGCGTGATCTCAACGGGCAGGCTCGCCCCGAAGGACTCCCCGCGATGCTGCCGCAGCACCTTCTCGTAGCGCGGGTCGCGCCGCAGCTCGTCGAGCCGCATATTCTCGCGAATGGCTACGAACTCCATCTCCGGGGTCACGATCCCGGCTCGCGCGTAGTGCATTTGGGTGACGTTGGCGCCGGGCTTGGCGCGGCGCGGGCTGCGGATGTGCTCGAAGCGCAGATGCGCCAGGGCCGGGTCGTCCTGCCGACGAC
>JBGSTR010000435.1:0-1561 GCA_041736365.1 Chromatiaceae bacterium
GAGCTGCTCGATGGCGGCCGGACGGTAGACGTCGCAGCTCACCACCAGCACGGACTTGCGCTGTTTCTCGTGCAGCCAGAGCGCAAGCTTGGCGACGCTGGTGGTCTTACCCGAGCCCTGCAGGCCCGCCATCAGCACCACCGCCGGCGGCTGCGCGGTGAGATCCAGCCGCTCGTTGGCCGCCCCCATCAGCGCGACCAGCTCGTCGTTGACGATCTTGATCAGCACCTGGCCGGGGGTGAGGCTGCGCATCACCTCCTCGCCCAGCGCCTTCTCGCGCACCTGGTCGACGAACTGGCGCACCACCGGCAGCGCCACGTCGGCCTCGAGCAAGGCCATGCGCACCTCGCGCAGGGTGTCCTTGATGTTGTCCTCGGAGAGGCGCCCCTGACCGCGGAGATTGCTCAGGACCCGCCCGAAGCGTTGTTGTAGATTCTCGAACATGCTTACCCTCTGTTGCCGCGGCGCCCTGCCCCGCCGGCTTGCAAATTGCTGCCGCCCCCGTTGCTTGCGGCCAAGCGGCCGAGTATAGAGCAGCCGGGAGCGAAGCGGGATCGGGCGGCACCATTTCCCGCCTCAACGCTTTGTGCCATTATCTCGCGCCATGATCCACGACCTGATTGCCGCAGCCGCCATTGGCTTCTACCTCGCCGCCACCACGGTGATCGGCCTGCGCCTGTTCCGGCGCGAGTCGAATCAATTGCTGAGCCGAAAGCTCGCCTTGTCCCTGGGATTCGCCGGACTGATCCTGCATAGCTGGCTGCTGTGGGACGGCATCTTCAGCCAAGCGGCGCTGAACCTGGGCTTCTTCAACGCCCTCGCACTCACCTCCTGGACCATCATCGCCCTGCTGCTGTTCTCCAGCCTCACCAAACCGGTCGAGAACCTGGGGCTGATCCTGCTGCCCGTCGCGGCGCTGACCCTGTTGCTCGAGTCGCTCTACGCGCAGGTCTCGTTCATGAGCCCGCCGGCGAGCTGGTCGCTGAAGATCCACGTGCTCCTGTCGATGCTGGCCTACAGTCTGCTGACGCTGGCCTCGGTGCAGGCGATCCTGGTGGCGATACAGGACCACTACCTGCGGATTCGCCAGCCGGGGGGGTTCGTACGCTCACTGCCGCCCCTGGAGACCATGGAGAGCCTGCTGTTCGAGATGATCGGCGCCGGTTTCGTGCTGCTGACCTTCGCGCTGCTCTCCGGGTTCGCGTTCCTCGAGGACATGTTCGCCCAGCACCTGGTGCACAAGACCGTGCTTTCGACCTTGGGCTGGCTGGTGTTCGGCGGACTGTTGGTCGGACGCTTTCGTCACGGCTGGCGCGGACGCACCGCGATCATCTGGACCTTAAGCGGATTCGTCATGCTTGTGCTCGCCTACTTCGGCAGCAAGGCGGTTTTGGAGCTGATCCTCAACAAGTAACGGACACGCCGCCGCAATCCCGGCGCGCGCCCCTTCACGCCCTACGCGGCTTGCTTAAGGCGCGATAACGCGCCAGATCCTCCGGCCGGTCCAGGTCCCACAGCGGCGACAGCTCCACCCAGCGCCAGCCGAGTGCCCGCAATCGCT
>JBGSTR010000442.1:0-1576 GCA_041736365.1 Chromatiaceae bacterium
GCATCGTGCCGCCCACCTGTTGCTACCGCGGCGAGCTGCAGCCGGAGCTGGTACGGAGCTGCCTGGCGACACGCGCCGAGCTGGAGCGCAACCGCTTCCGCATCGCGCTCGCGCAGTTGATCGAGGAGCAGGATGGACGCCCCCCCGGCGAGGACCGTCCGGAGGCGGAGAGCCTTCCGGAAACCCGCGAGCGGTTTGCAACCCGCGAGCGGGACGACCCGGATAGCCCGAACGGGGTGAGCTACGAGCTGCTGCTCGACGGGCGCCCGGTGGCGCCGCCCGGGGACGTGGAATCGACCATGGAAAGCATCATCCAGGACCATGGCGAGATCCCCCCGGAATTCCTGGTCGCCGCCGGTCCCGGCCTCTACCGTCGAGGCGCCAGCGGCGGCAAGGACCCGGAGTCGGTGTGGGCCGGGGCCTATCACGAGGAAGGCGCCTTCATCTACGACGAGTGGGACCACAGCCGACAGCACCACCGCAAGGGCTGGTGCGTGCTGCGCGAGTGCGCGATCGCGCCCGACGACCTCGGCTTCTATGCGGCCACACTGCGTAAATACGGCGGACTGATCACCTCCATCCGCCGCACCTTCGAGGTGCTGCGCGGCGAGGATCGCATCCTCAAGCACCAGAGCGATGGCGAGGACGTGGACATCGACGCCATCGTCGATGCCTATGCCGACGCCCGTGCGGGACTCGAGACCACCGATCGGCTGTTCACCCGGATGCACAAGGACGAGCGCAGCATCGCGGTGGTGCTGATGGTCGACATGTCCGGCTCCACCAAGGGCTGGATCAACGACGCCGAGCGCGAGGCCCTGATCCTGCTGTCGGAGGCGCTCGACACGCTCGGCGACCAGTTCGCCATCTACGGATTTTCCGGCTGGACCCGCAAGCGCTGCGAGGCCTATCCGGTCAAGCGCTTCGATCAGCCCTATGACGATGGGGTAAAGGCCCGTATCTGCGGGATCGGCCCGCGTGACTACACCCGCATGGGGGCGCCGATTCGACACCTGACGCGCTTGCTGCGCGAGCAGGAGGTGCGAACCAGGCTCCTGATCACGCTCTCGGACGGCAAGCCGGACGACTACGATCACCAATATCGAGGCGAGTACGGCATTGAAGACACGCGTCAGGCCCTATTCGAGGCCCGGCTCGACGGCGTGCACCCGTTCTGCATCACCATCGACGAGGAAGGCGCGGACTATCTGCCGCACATGTACGGGGCGGCCAATTTTACGGTCATCGCAGACATCGCCAAGCTGCCGCTCAAGGTGTCGGATATCTACCGCAAGCTCACCTCGTGACGGATCGGTCGGTCGCGGGTTCACTTGCTTTTCGCGCCGGCCGTTGTCACGCTCCAGCGCGCCGGGTTCCCGGCCACAAATTAAACGACTGCGGAGGATCTCTATGAAGTTGCGTTATTTCCCACTTGCCGCCCTGCTCGTCGGCTCGGCCGGCGTCGCGGCCCAGCCCTACGGCTATTCCACCGGTCCCATGCCCTACGGCGGACCCATGCCCTACGGCCCCGGGCCCGGCATGCAGGGGGGCCCGGCAACCGCTCAGCCCGGTTTTG
>JBGSTR010000452.1:0-15005 GCA_041736365.1 Chromatiaceae bacterium
CCGCGGCAGCAAGGCGCCCGCGCCTTCCTGGGCCTTGCCGTAGGCCTCGCCGAAGGACTCGCCCACACCCATGACCTCACCCGTGGATTTCATCTCCGGGCCGAGCAGCGTATCGACACCGGGAAACTTGACGAACGGAAACACGGCCTCTTTGACGAAGTAGTGCTTGGGCTGTCGTTCCTTGGTCAGCCCCTGCTCGGCGAGCGTGGTGCCGGCCATGCAGCGCGCCGCAACCTTGGCCAGCGGCACCCCGATCGCCTTCGACACGAAGGGCACGGTGCGCGATGCGCGCGGGTTCACCTCGAGAATGAAGACATCCTCGCCCTTGATCGCAAACTGCGCATTCATCAGACCGACGACGTTCAATGCGTGGGCCATCCGGGTCATCTGCTCGCGCATCCGATCCTGGATCGACGGGGACAGCGTGTAGGGAGGCAGCGAGCAGGCGGAGTCGCCCGAGTGCACGCCGGCCTGCTCGATGTGCTCCATGATCCCGCCGATCAGCACGTCCGTCCCGTCGCACACCGCGTCGACATCCACCTCGATGGCGTCGTCGAGAAAACGATCGAGCAGCACCGGGGATTCGTTGGAGACGCGCACGGCATCGCGCATATAGCGATTCAGGTCGTGCTCGTCGTAGACGATCTCCATCGCCCGCCCGCCAAGGACATAGGACGGACGCACCACCAGCGGGTAGCCGATGGTTGCGGCCAGGGCGACCGCCTCGGCCTCGCTGCGCGCGGTGGTGTTGGGCGGCTGACGCAGCCCGAGCTCTTGGACCATTCCCTGGAAACGCTCGCGATCCTCGGCCAGGTCGATCGAGTCCGGCGAGGTGCCAATGATCGGAACCCCTGCGGCCTCCAGCGCGCGCGCCAGCTTCAGCGGCGTCTGGCCCCCGTATTGGACGATCACCCCCAGGGGGCGCTCCTTGGCGACAACCTCGAGCACATCCTCCAGGGTCAAGGGCTCGAAGTAGAGCCGATCGGAGGTGTCGTAGTCGGTCGAGACGGTCTCCGGGTTGCAGTTGACCATGATGGTCTCGTAGCCGTCCTCGCGCATCGCGAACGCGGCATGCACGCAACAGTAATCGAACTCGATCCCCTGCCCGATCCGGTTCGGCCCCCCGCCCAGCACCATGATCTTGCGCCGATCACTCGGATTGGCCTCGCACTCCTCCTCGTAGGTCGAGTACATGTAGGCCGTGCTCGCGGCAAATTCCGCCGCGCAGGTGTCGACGCGCTTGTAGACCGGACGTACGCCGAGCTCCCAGCGCAGGGCGCGGATCTCGTGCTCGGTGGCCGCAACCAAAGACGCGATGCGCCGATCCGAAAACCCCTTGCGCTTGAGCGCACGCATCCGCCCCGCATCCAGGGCGTCGCGCCCCTGCGCACGCAGCTCGGTCTCCGTCTGCACCAGATCCTGGATCTGGGCCAAGAACCAGGGGTCGATCTTGCTCAGACCCTGGATCTCCTCGCAGCTCATGCCGGCGCGAAAGGCGTCGGCCACATAGAAGATTCGCTCGGCGCCGGTCTGACGCAGCTCGTGACGCAGCCCCTTGCGCGCCTCCGAGTCGGTCAGATCGACCAGCTCGTCGAGCCCGTAGCGGTCGGTCTCGAGCCCGCGCAGGGCCTTCTGCAGCGACTCCTGGAAGGTACGGCCGATGGCCATGACCTCGCCGACCGATTTCATCTGGGTGGTCAGGCGCGGATCCGCCTGGGGGAACTTTTCGAACGCGAAGCGCGGAATCTTGGTGACCACGTAGTCGATGGTCGGCTCGAATGAGGCCGGCGTGGCGCCGCCGGTGATCTCGTTGCGCAGCTCGTCGAGCGTGTAGCCGACGGCCAGCTTGGCGGCGACCTTGGCGATCGGAAAGCCGGTGGCCTTCGAGGCGAGCGCCGACGAGCGGGATACGCGCGGATTCATCTCGATGATGATCATGCGGCCGTCGTCCGGGTTGATCGCGAACTGCACGTTCGAGCCGCCGGTATCCACGCCGATCTCGCGCAGCACCGCCAGCGAGGCGTCGCGCATGATCTGGTATTCCTTGTCGGTGAGCGTCTGCGCCGGGGCAACGGTGATCGAGTCGCCGGTATGCACGCCCATCGGATCGAAGTTCTCGATGGAGCACACGATGATGCAGTTGTCCGCGTGATCGCGCACCACCTCCATCTCGTATTCCTTCCAGCCCAGCGCCGATTCCTCGATCAGCAGCTCGCTGGTCGGCGAGAGATCGAGTCCGCGCCGGCAGATCTCCTCGAACTCCTCCTGGTTGTAGCCGATGCCGCCGCCGCTGCCGCCCATGGTGAAGGAGGGACGGATGATGCACGGGAAACCGATCGAGGCCTGGACCTGGACCGCCTCCTCCAGGCTGTGGGCGATGGCCGAGCGCGGCATGTCGAGTCCGATCCGGCGCATCGCCTGGCGAAACAGATCCCGGTCCTCGGCCTTGTCGATGGCCTCGCGCGAGGCCCCGATCAGCTCCACGCCGAAGCGCTCCAACACGCCCTCGCGGGCCAAGTCCAGGGCGCAGTTGAGCGCCGTCTGCCCGCCCATGGTCGGCAACAGCGCATCCGGGCGCTCGCGCTCGATGATGGCCTCCACCGTGCGCCAATTGACCGGCTCGATGTAGGTGGCGTCGGCCATCTCCGGGTCGGTCATGATGGTCGCCGGGTTGGAGTTCACCAGCACCACCCGGAAGCCCTCCTCGCGCAGCGCCTTGCACGCCTGGGCCCCGGAGTAGTCGAACTCGCAAGCCTGCCCGATCACGATCGGCCCCGCGCCGATGATCAGGATGCTATGGATGTCGCTGCGTTTTGGCATGGCTCACCGAGTGCGAAGCGGGCGCTAAAAGGGTTTTAAACAGGCGGCGCGAGGCGTGAACGGCCGCGAAAGCGAGCCGCGCCGAACCGGCGGCGGCTCCCAAATCGCGGCTCATCTCGAACGCTGCCGCATCAATTCGATGAAGTGGTCGAAAACCGGCGCCACATCGTGCGGGCCGGGGCTGGCCTCCGGGTGTCCCTGGAAGCCGAACGCCGGGGCGACGCGATGCCGAATCCCCTGCAAGGAGCCGTCGAACAGCGAGCGATGGGTCGGCTCCAGGGTATCCGGAAGGCTCGACTCGTCCACGGCGAAACCGTGGTTCTGGCTGCTGATCATCACCGCGCCGGTGCGCAGATCCTGGACCGGATGATTGGCCCCATGGTGGCCGAACTTCATCTTCAGGGTCTTGGCACCGCTTGCGAGCCCGAGTAGCTGATGGCCCAAGCAGATCCCGAACATGGGGATCTCGACCGCCAACAGCTCGCGAATCGCCGCGATGGCGTAATCGCAGGGCTCGGGATCGCCGGGCCCGTTGGAGAGGAAAACGCCCTGGGGATTCAGCGCCAGCACCTCGCTCGCCGACAGCCGCGCCGGCACTACCGTCACCCGGCAGCCGCGATCCACCAGCATGCGCAGGATGTTGCGTTTGATGCCGTAGTCGTAGGCAACAACGTGAAACGGCAGATCCTCGGATTGCGGGTCCAGCGGCTCCGGCAGCCCGCCGTCCAGGGTCCAGCAGCCCTGTGTCCAGGCGTAGGTTTCGGACGTCGTCGCATGCTGCGCCAAGTCCATACCCTTGAGTCCCGGAAACGCCCGTGCCTCACGCAGCGCCGCCCCTTCATCGAGCCCATCGCCCGCTTGCAGGCAGCCGCTCTGCGACCCCTTTTCGCGGAGGATTCGCGTCAGTCGGCGGGTATCGATGTCGGCGATGCCGACCACTCCCTGGCGCGTCAGATAGGACGGGAGCGTCTCGTCCATCCGGAAATTGCTGGGCAATGCCGGCACGTCGCGCACAATCAGGCCCGCCGCTTGGACGCGCGGCGATTCCTGATCCTCTTCGTTCGCGCCGGTGTTGCCGATGTGCGGATAGGTCAGCGTGACCAGCTGCCGGAGGTACGACGGATCGGTCAGGATCTCCTGGTATCCCGTCATGGCGGTATTGAATACCACCTCGCCGACGCTCGAGCCGTCGGCGCCGATCGAGGTTCCCCGGAAGACGGAGCCGTCTTCCAGGACCAGTACAGCGGGTTTTCTCAAGGGTTTCTCCGAAACGGGCCGCGGCGCGGGGCGGCCGCGGCAGCCGTTGGAACACGGCCCAAGCCGGCATGGCGGGTCGATTGCGGCTCCCGGACCGTCCGGGATTCTAAAGAAGCGCCGCCGGACTGTCCACGCGGGCTCGGCACCCGGCGGTGCTGAAAGTCGCGCGCGATGCGCCCGGCGAAGCGCCGGTTCATTGCGTTTTCGATCCGGGACGGGGACGCCGCGCACCTCCGCACGCCTCAAGCGCTTGAAAAATCGGAGAGTCGCGCCTCTCGCACTGCGCGCGGATCAAATGCCGGGGAGGCATGTGATCCGAATCGCGCTAGATCACCTGTTGCACCCAGGCGAGGATGCCGCGGGTGTCCATTGCGCCGGCGGTACGCGCAACCTCGGCGCCACCGCGAAACAGTGCGAGCGTGGGGATGCTGCGGATGCCCAGGCGCGCACCCAGCGCCTGCGCCCCCTCGGTGTTGATCTTGGCCAAACGCACTCTCGGCTCCAGGGCGCGCGCGGCGGCCTCGAAGGCGGGTGCCATGCTTCGGCACGGCCCGCACCAGGGCGCCCAAAAGTCCACCAGCAGCGGTAGGTCGCCACGCGCGAGATGGCGCGCAAAGCGCGACTCGTCCAGCGCGACCGGCGAGCCGGTAAAGAGTGGCTGGTGACACTTGCCGCACTTCGCGTCGGCGCCCAGCCGGTCACTGGGGACCCGGTTCACCGCATCGCAAGACGGACACACAACATGCAGCTTCTCGGACATCTCGCTTGAACCCTCCGCTTCGGCCGGCGCTGAGCTACGGAAGCCAGTCACAGACGCCGACCCATTGACTTGAATCGATTTGGCGCGGGTGCCATCTTGGCGGCTTATTGCATAGAATCTAGCCCCGGAGTAGTAAAGATATGGCGGAATCGCCCTATGTCATCAATGTCGGCGCGGGGAATTTTCAGTCGATCGTCGTCGACGGCTCTTTTGAGAGTCCGGTGCTGGTGGACTTCTGGGCCGACTGGTGCGCACCCTGCCGCTCTCTCATGCCGCTGCTGGCCAAGCTGGCAGAGGAGCACGGCGGGGCCTTCATCCTCGCCAAGGTCAATACCGAGGAGGAGCAGGCATTGGCGGCCCAGCTCGGGATCCGCAGCCTACCGACGGTGCAGTTGTTCAAGTCGGGGCAGCCGGTCGACCAGTTCGTCGGTGCCTTGCCCGAGCCCCAGGTTCGCGCATTCCTCGAGCGCCACCTCCCCAAGGCATCCGACGGCATCCTCGATCAGGCCAGCGGGCTGATTGCGGCCGGGGACATCGAGCGCGCCCAAGCGCTGATCGAGCAGGCCCGCGTCGAGGACCCGAACAACGCACGGATCGCCTTGGCCGAGGTCCAAATCACCGCGGCGCGCGGGGCCGTCGAGGAGGCACAGGCACAGCTCGAACGGCTCCCCATCGATCTTGCCGGCGACCCGGAGGTTCTGGCGTTGCGCGGTCGCTTGACCTTCGCCGCGGCGCTGCAAGACGCGCCGTCCGAGACCGAGCTGCGGACCCTGCTGGACAACGACCCCGGTGACAGCGAGGCACGCTATCGGCTGGCCGCCCACGAGGCGGTGCGCGGCGACTATGCCTCGGCATTGGAGAACCTGTTGACCCTAATGAAGCGCGACCGTGCCTACGGTGACGACGCCGGGCGTAAGGGTATGTTGGCCGTGTTCGACTTTCTCGGCGGCCAAGGCGATCTGGTCGCCCGCTACCGTGCGCGGATGATGACCGCCCTTTACTAGTCGGAGGGCCGCGGAAGGCATTCGATACCATCCCCCGGCCAAGCCGGTTGGCCGGCGATAGCCCTTCCAGAGAGACTGGAGGCCAAGCGCCCTCGCGCCGCGCGGCGGTGGCTTCCGTGATCGTCCGTTCACTTCGCGGCGCAACCGCCCGGGGCCGATTTGCCTCACTGGAAACCGTTCTTCCGCAATCATATCCAGGCCCTGGCCGTTCTCCTCGTGGGTGTCGCGGCATCCGCGGCGGGGGCCTGGATAATCTGGCTGCAGCTGGCCGATCACCAGCGCATGGAATTCGAGTGGGTGGCACAGGACCGCAACCGCGCGCTGAAAAAGGCCGTCGAGGACGGGTTGGAGGCGGTGCGCTCTGTCGCCGATCTCATGCGCGTCAGCCCGTCCGCGAGCGCGGAGGACTTCAGCCTGTTCGCCGCGTCCCTGCGCGAGCGCTACCCGGGCATCTATAGCTTGGAGTGGCTGCCGCGCGTGACACGCGCCGAGCGTCCGCACCACGAGGCGGCTCGCAACGACAGCGAATTTGGCTACACGATCACCGAGCGCGGGACCGACGGCGCCACGATAACGGCCGTGCAGCGCGCGGAGTACTTTCCCGTGCTGTTCCACGAGCCCCATTTCCCCGGGAGCACCCTTTTGGGTTTCGACCGGGCTTCAGACGCGGGGCAACGGGCGCTGATCGAGCGTGTCGCCCGGACGCGCGCGATGACGATCAGCGGTCGCATCCCGCTGGACGCGGACTCAGCGCGCTACGGGATCATGGTCTTGATACCCGTGTTCGAGCGGGAGGCGAGCGGAGCGGAAACAGGCGCGCTCAACGGCGTGGTGGTTGGCGTACTCTGTCTGGCCGAGCTGGCCAACCGGGCAATCACCGTGCTGGAGCCGCGCGGCGTCGAGTTTCTGTTGCGCGATCTTTCCGCCCCGTCCGGGGAGGAGTTCCTGGACTTCTACGGTAGCCGTCTCGGACCGGAGCCGGTGCTGACCGACGGCCGCTGGCAAGGCTGGAGTCTGCCCGATGCCCCGCGGGTCACCGAGGAGTTTCCGGTGGCGGATCGGCTCTGGTCCATCACCTGCGCAGCCACGCAGCACTATCGCAGCGCCGAGGGCTTCAAACAGGGACCGTGGATCGTGCTCGGCGGCGGTCTCGCGCTGACCTTTCTGGCGGCGCTGTTCGTGCACTCGCTGCGGACCCAGATGCTGGTCCGGCTGCGCATCGAGCAAGAGCTGCGGGAATCGGAGCAGCAGCTCCGCGTGCTCTTCAGCCAATCACCCGACGTCATCATGACGGTCAACGAGCAGGCGAAGATCCTGATGGTGAACCGCCCCTGGCCGAAGGCACCGGAGCAAAGTGCGGTCGGCCACAATTCGGCGAAGATCCTACCCAAGGGTTTGCGCGATTGGTACCGGGATGCGCTGGAGCGGGTTTTCCGCACCGGGACGGCGGATCATTTCGAATATTCCCAGCCGGAATCGAACTGGTGGGAGGTCCGCATCGTACCGCTGCGGGTCGTCGGCGCGGTGCGCACGGCCATGGTGATCGCTACCGATGTCACCGAGGGACGGCTGCTGGAGGCTCAGGCAATCCGCACCGCGCGGTTTGCAACACTGGGGGTATTGGCGGCGAGCGTCGCTCATGAGATAAACAACCCCAACAACGCGATCCAGTTCAACGCCTCGCTGCTGCAGAAGAGCTTCGAAGACATCCGGCCGATCCTGCAGCGCGAGCAAGCCGCGCGCGGCGACTTTGTGATCGGCGGCGTAGCCGTAACCCAGGCTATGGACGGCCTGCCGCGCATGCTGGCGGGGCTGGTGCGCAACTCCCAACGCATTCAGACCATCGTCGCGAACTTGAAGCACATGGTCCGCCACGATCAAGGCGAATACGATCGGCCGGTTGATCTGGATAAGGTTCTGCACTCCGCCTACTCGATCCTGCAGCACCAGATTCAGAAGCGGACGGATCGCTGCGATCTGTACCTGCCGGAAGCGCTGCCGACGATCCGAGGCAATGCCCAACAGCTTGAGCAGGTCTTCATCAACCTACTGCTCAACGCCCTTCAGTCCCTGCCCGATCGCGCATCCCGAGTTTGGATGAGCGCCGAGCCGACCCCGGATACCAACCAGGTACGGGTCAGCGTGGTCGACCAGGGCAACGGGATCAAGGACGAGGACCTTGAGCATATCTTCGATCCCTTCTTCACCACCCGTCCCGACCAAGGCGGCTCCGGCCTGGGGTTATCGATCAGCCGGAAGATCATCCAGAACCACGGGGGCTCGATCGACATCAGCTCCCATTCGGGCGTCGGTACCGAGGTGACGGTGTGCCTGCCGGTATCCCGAGGCGCCTGAGCCCGGCGCGTCCTCCCGCAATCGCACCGATCGCGAGCGGCGCTGTGGGGGGGTGCAGCATTCGCTGCATTCGCGCGCCGGCGAAAGCGACGGTAAGTCCTGGAAAATTAAACTTCAAAACCGCCAAATACCGGAGCCAAGTCGGGTTTCGGCTGCATTCCCCGCCGCGCTGGAGGAGACGGAATGCGGCTGCAACCCGCCGTTTCTGTTGATGATGGTCACCGTGACCGAGTTGGCATTTCTCATGCGTGGCAGCGGGGTGGGCGAACGACTCGGGTCCCGATTGGGATTGAGAGTCGAGCCCGAGAGCCCTATCGCTGCTTCGGAGGTTTTACTCATGTCACCTGTCCGGTTCACACCCGCAAAACGCGTCGCGCTGGCGGCAGCCGCTTTGATGTACCTGGTCGCCGCTCCCTTCGTGGTCGCCGAAGGCATTGCCTTCGCGGTCTTCTGGATCGTCGTCGGTATCGGCTTGGTGCGTCAGATGATGCTCGCGCTGGCCCCGGCCGTGAGTCGCTTCTCGCGCAAGGCTCAGACGGTCGCAGAATCGACCGAGTCGGCAAGCAACGCCGCAATCCTGGAGACGGCATAGCGCGGAGGGCGTCACGGCCCTTCGCCGACTCGTGCGGAAGGTCCCGGGCGGGGTCGGTCCTTGTCGGCCCGGGGCTCGAGCCCGGATTGGTCAGGCGCGCAGTGCGGCGATCTCCATGTCGTTGTAGCGCAGCCGCATCGCCAGCACCAAGGCGATCGCCTCCAGCAGGTTTACCGCGAGGCGCTTGTGCTCCTCGGCGATCGTCTCGAACTGCTGGCGACGCAGCACGAACAGGTCGACATCGGTAAACGCCACCGCCGCGTTGCCGCGGGGCTGCTGGTCGAGGAACGACAAGCCGCCGAAGAAGTCGCCGCGGGCGAAGGTGACCACGTGATGACCAGGCGTGCCCTCTACCGGCACGAGGATGCGCACCGACCCGCGCCGAATCAGAAACAGCTCGTCCCCCATATCGCCGACCGAGTAGATCTGCTCCCCCGCCGTATAGGAGCGCTCCTCCAGCACCGCTTCCAGTGCAGTCAGGGTCTCCTCCTTGCGCGCCTTGAATAGCTCCATCTCGTGGAGCTCCAACAGGGTTTCGCTGCCCCGCTCCGTTTGGTCCGTGCCGAGGATCTGGTCTTCGACCCACTCCAGGGCGTCGTCCACCTCCGGAAAAACCTTCACGTAGGAGGTAAAGCTGGTGATGTCCATCTGATCGAAGAAGGCCGCAATGTCGCGGCCGTTCGGCAGCTCTTGGGGCAGACTGCAGAAAATCAGGAACGCGTCGCGCTCCATGACCGAATCGCGAATCTGGGTCAGCACGTGCGCGGCGGAGACATCGACACCCTGCACACGTCGCATGTCCAGAATGAAGTATTTGCACTTCCCCAGCTCCGGCTCCAGGCTCTCGTAGAGCTGGTCCTTGGTGCCGAAGAAGAGGCTGCCCTGCAGCTCCACGATCACCGCCTCGTCGCCGCGCTTCTCCAAGATCTTCATCTCCGCGGCGGAGCGCTTTTGCTTGGAGAATTTTCGATTCCCGTAACTCTTGTGCCGGATCACGGTGCTGGTGAGCTGCTCGCGAATGAACAGCAGCATGGCGAGGGCGATGCCGACGCCGGAGGCCGCGATCAGGCTGACGAAAACCGCGGTGGCAATCACCGCGACAATGACGAAGAAGTCGAACAGCGTAGCTTGCGAAGTAGCCAGTTGCAGGCTGTGCCGGTCGATCATCCGGAATCCGACGACGATCAGGATACCCGCCAGTGACGCCACGGGAATCCAGGCGACCAGCGAGCCCAAGAGGGCAAAGGCGAGCAGCGCGAATACGCCTTCGAATACGCCTGAAAGCCGGGTCTGGCCGCCGCTCGTAAGGTTGACCAAGGTTGCGCCCATCTGTCCCGCCCCCTGCATGCCGCCGATGCACGCGGAGGCGATGTTGCCGAAGCCCTGGGCGGTCAGCTCCCGATTGGAGTCGTGACGGCTGCGGGTCATGGCATCGAGGACGACACAGGTCTTCAATGTGTCGATGGAGAGTAGCGCCGCCAAGGTGATGGCGGGACCGAATAGAGTGCCGATCTGGCCAAGCGTGAGACCGCCGATCTCCCTCCAGCGGCCGACAACGGCGTCCAGGAAGCCTCCCGTATCTCCGGACAACGAGCCGATAATCAGCAGGTTGCCGTCCATCTTCAACAGCGCGGGATCGACCAAACCCAGGCCGAAATACGCGAGAACGCCGGCGAGCAGCCCGAGGATCGCCGCGGGCACCAGTTTCGTCACCTTCGGGGCCAGCAACATGGTCAATACGGTCGCCGCACCCACGACCACCCCCTGCCATGACCAACCATCCGGAGACATCAGGGCGTGCCACCAATTCGTGCCCGCCGGAGCGCCGAGGAATTTCGGAATCTGACTACCGATTATGATGAGGCCCACCCCGCTCAGATAGCCGCTGACCACCGGATACGGGATGTATTTGATGAAGCTGCCGATGCCGGCCATACCGAGGATGAACTGAATGATGCCCGTCAGCAGACCGAGCACGGTCAACAGCAGCACGATAGAGCCCGGTGCCACACCCTCCTGTACCAGCCCGATGGCGAACGCGGAAAGCACTGCCGCGGCCGGCGCGCAGGGCGCGGTAATCAACCGATTGGTTCCGCCGAGCGCAGGTGCGACCAGACCAAGAGCGGTCGTTCCCAACATGCCGGCCAGCGCCCCGAGTCCCGCGTAGGCAGGCCCGATGGCGGCGTAGACGGTTACCCCGAAGGCAATCGCGGAGGGCAAGGCGACCAACATCGCCGCCAGCCCTCCCCAGATGTCTCCGGCGAGCTTGTCTTTGTCGATAAACGCCAGTGGATTCATGAACTAATCGCCTCGAGCGACTGCGTGATTCTTGGGGCCATGATGATTCTCGCCGCCCGTAACAGGTCAGCCCCGCGCGCGCTCCCACGGGCCACGCGGTCCGATTGGGGCCGTTACATGGCCGCCGTAGGGAAACGCGGATGGTTGCGTTTCCCGTCCCGGCCTGGATGCAAGCGGAGAAAAAGAAGCAAGAAGCCGCGGTACGGATGGATGTACGGGGACGCCGAAACGGGCGCCACGAACGGCAGGCGTTGTCAGGGCGACTCCCGGCCATCGACGGGTTCGGTCCAGCGTGGATTATTACAGAAATATTTCAACCTGTGCCATAGTTCCGCCGCGGGTCCCGGGCCGGAAACGACCGTGGCGCCAGGCCAAGCGCTGTTCGCGGTCGCTACCCCCGCGCTATGCTGCCGGATCGTCAGCCGTTGCGGCGGGACGGCGCAATTCCCGGCTGCTTTGCGCTGGAGCCAAGGCGGCAGTCGGCACCTGTTTACCTACACGCCCCTGGATCAAGCATGTTTCGACACATCCTGCTCCCGACCGACGGCTCCGAGCTCTCGCGGGATACCGTGCGCCGCGCCGTTTCCTTTGCCAAGGCGACGGATGCCCGGATCACCGCGATCTACGTCAAGCAAACGTTGCCGACCGAATTCGAGGGCGACTTTATCGATCCCACGGCGCTCGACCGCATCTCCCACGCCCTGGACAAGAAGGCCAAGGAGCACCTCGGCTTCGTAAAAAAGCTGTGCAAGGAGGCGGGCGTGGAATGCAAGGGCGTCGCGATCGCGGGCGACCACCCCTACGAGGAAATCATTCGCACGGCGGCTGAGGAAGACTGTGATCTGGTCTTCATGGCATCGCATGGTCGCCGAGGACTCAAATCGCTCCTGCTCGGCAGCGAGACGCAGAAGGTCCTCACCTACTCGAGTCTGCCCGTGCTGGTTTTCCGACCTCAGAAGTCCGAGAAGGGCAAGCCCAAGGGAAAGGACAAAGGCGACTAGCGCAGGCGTAGCCAACGACGCCGGGGTTGGCGGCGTCGTCCCGCGGCCACGGCGCCTTGAGCGACCTCTGCCGGGCGGCGCCTCTCCCGGCGGTTTTTGGGGGAGCGAAAAAAAGTAATGCCAAGAAAAGACTTGCCGGTCGTGCTCGTGGATGACGAGGAAGACCTGCTTTTTGCCACGAGCTACCTGCTCAACTCACACGGCATCGTCTCTGTGGTCACGTTAAGCGACGGAAACGCGCTGCTTCCGTACCTTGAGGCCAACGGCGCCGCAACGGTCTTGCTCGACCTGTACATGCCCGGTATTTCCGGCCTCGAGCTGCTGCCCAAGATCGTCCAGTCTCACCCGGAAGTGCCGGTGGTGGTGATGACCGCCGCGCAAGACGTCGAGACGGCGGTGGCCTGCATGCGCGAAGGCGCCTTCGACTATCTGGTCAAGCCGGTGGAGGAGAGCCGCTTGGTCTCCTCGGTGCGGCGAGCGCTGGAGGTGCGCTCGCTGCGCGAACAGCTCGGTACGTTGCGCTCCTCACTCATGACCCGCAAGGTTCACCAGCGCGATGCCTTTGCGCACATCGTCACCGGCAACCAGCGGATGGAGTCCATCTTTCAGTACATCGAGGCGATCGCGGATTCCCGCGAGCCGGTGCTGATTACCGGCGAGACCGGGACCGGAAAGGAGCTGATCGCGCAAGCGATCCATCGGCTGAGCGGCTGCAAGGGCGAGCTGGTCACACTCAACGTCGCCGGACTCGACGACAACCTGTTCGCCGACACCCTGTTCGGACACGTGCGCGGGGCGTTCACGGGTGCGCAGCGCGAGCGCGATGGCCTGATCGCCAAGGCGGCAGGGGGAACCCTGTTCCTCGACGAGATCGGTGACCTCAACAAGGCGTCCCAGGTCAAGCTGCTGAGGCTGCTGCAGGACCAAAGGTATTATCCCTTGGGCTCGGATCTCCAACGCCTGAGCGACGCCCGCATCGTCACCGCGACCAACCAGTCGCTGCAAAAGCGCATGGGCAGCGGGAAGTTCCGCCAGGATCTGTACTTTCGCCTCTCCAGTCACCCGATCGAGATCCCGCCCCTGCGGCACCGCCGGGACGATATTCCACTGCTGCTCCAGTTCTTCGTCGACCAGGCCTCGGCCTCCATGGGCAAACCCGCGCCGGCCCCTCCCGACGAGCTGATCACGCTGCTTTCGATCTACGACTTTCCCGGCAACGTGCGGGAGCTGCGGGCGATGATCTACAACGCCGTCGCCCAGCATCGCAGCGGACCGGTCCTATCGATGGAAAGCTTCCGGGAGCTGATCAAGCGCAGTCGCCGCGAGTCGCCCGAGGAGCCGATTCAGGGTAACGGGCCGCCATTGGCCATCGGCGGACGTTTTCCCACACTCAAGGAGGCGGAGACCTTTCTGATGGCCGAAGCCATGCGACGGGCCAAGGACAATCAGGGGATCGCCGCCACACTGCTCGGCATCACCCGCCAATCGCTCAACCGGCGACTGCTGCTGCAACGGGAGCGGCAACCATAAACCAACCACCGACCCGGGTCCGCCGCGGCCGCGAGCACAGCCGAAAGGGGGTGCAGCAGCTGCTGCACGCAACCTGCCGATGCGCTCACTCCAAGCCTCTGTTGTTCAAGCCTTAAAATCCGAACCGAGGCGTTGCCGTCGTACTATTGCTGCAGGCTCCGGACAACTGCACTCGAGCCCCACGAAAGTCATCATCCGATTGAGATTGCGGGGTTTTCCAGGCTGTAACGGCAACTGGCATTGTTTCTGCTTTGATTAACTGGCAAGGCTCCACACCGAACGCAATTCCCGGAGCTGAAAACGTCTCGATCCCAGCAAGTCAGGAGCATTCTCATGTCGACATCCACCTCAGCTTTCACACCCCTGAAACGCCTCGTCCTCGCCTTGGCGGCGTTGGTCTTCGTCCTCGCCAGCCACGACGTGCTGGTCGCCGGTTTTATGTTGCAGGCGGTTTGGATCGTGCTGGGGGCCGGCCTGGTGCGTCTGCTGATGGCCTCGGCGGTTCCGACCAGGATCGGTTGGCCACTGGGGCGACGCGCGAGCGCGAAGCCCGTAGCGGCCATCGCCCGACCGGCGCGGGTGTCTTCCGCACTCGCGTTCGCGGAGGTGGCGTAGACGCAATGTCGTTGGAAATCGGATCTGGCGCTCGCCCCGTGGCGGCGCGAAACGGATGACGGGGGCGAGCAACGAGCCGCTCCCGCGCCCTGACTACTGGAAGACACCGATCCCCGACCAAGGGTGCCCGGACCAGAGGACCCGTCGATTCGGCGCCGAGCCCGGCTCCGTTTGAGCACACGCGCGAACGCCCGCGACGGCGATGAGCCGATCGTCGTAAAACACCAGCGGTACGTAGGGCCGCAGCCACGACGGGACCCCTTGCTCCTGAAACAGCGCCTTCAAGGTGCGCCGGCGTCCCCCCGCGCCGACTGAACGACAGGTCGCCGCGGTTGCACCGAAACGTACTTGGTAGGGGGTGGTCCCCCCGCTGTGGTCGTCGGCGCGCTCGTCGAACCACTCCAGCCTTCCAAGACCGTTCGGCAGCTCCATGACCGGACCGTGCCACTGCAACGGGGTCGCGGCGGGCCTCGGCGGCAGCGGGGAAATGGCGAACAGATCGGTTCGGTAGCGGCGCACCTCGCATCCGGTCCAGAGCACACAGGGGTTCGCATCCGCCCGCGCCGGAAGAACGCCGTGCAGAACCTCGTCCAGCCGCGCGACGCTCGGCGGCCGGAATCCAAGCCGGCGCAGCCAAAGACGCACCACTGCCTTCCGGAGAGGCCCGTTCATGGTTTCGAGACCGGGGATCGAAAGGGTTCCTCGCCGCTGCCCATGGAGTGCTTTCAGCACCTCGCCGGCGTGCTCGTCCACCAGCTCGGCCGCCTCGGCAC
>JBGSTR010000458.1:0-8465 GCA_041736365.1 Chromatiaceae bacterium
TGCGCCCGGCGCGGCTCTCGCGGGCCGCCTGCGGGCTGCTTGGGATCGGACTGCTGGGTTTGGCCGCGAACGGCACAGCCTTGGCCGACTTTCCGGCCGTGATCGAGCTCTCCGAGCTCAATGGCACCAACGGGTTCACCCTCAACGAAGCCATCCCGGCCTCGCGCTTCGGCTACTCTGTCAGCGACACCGGCGATGTCAACGGCGACGGCATCGACGACCTGATCGTCGGTGCATCGGATGCCGACCAAAGCTACCTGGTGTTCGGCGGCTCGGGTGTGGCCGGCGGCGGCGTGCTGGAAGTGTCCAACCTGGACGGCCGCAACGGCTTCGCGATCGGTAGCAATAGGTGGGAACTGTCCGGCCAGTCCGTCAGCGACGCCGGGGATGTCAACGGCGACGGGGTCGATGACTTAATCATTGGCGCACCGTTTTTCATCGATTGGGATGCCTACATCATTAGATGCGGTCGAAGCTACGTGGTGTTCGGTGGCGCGGGCGTCGGCAACAGCGGCGTGTTGGAACTCTCCGCGCTCGACGGGAGCAACGGTTTCGCCGTCAACGGAGCCAATGAATACGATTACTCCGGCATTTCCGTCAGCGGCGCCGGCGACATCAACGGGGACGGCTTCGACGACGTCATTATTGGTGCCTACAATCACGGCCGAAGCCACGTGGTGTTCGGTGGCGCGGGCGTCGGCAACAGCGGCGTGTTGGACCTATCCGCGCTCGACGGCACCAACGGTTTCGCCCTCAACGGACTCCTCGGCCCCGTCAGCGACGCCGGCGACATCAACGGCGACGGCGTCGACGACGTTATTATTGGTGCACATCACGGCGGCCAAAGCCACGTGGTGTTCGGTGGCGCGGGCGTCGGCAACAGCGGCGTGTTGGACCTATCCGCGCTCGACGGCACCAACGGTTTCGCTCTCAACGGGACCGGCGACTCCGTCAGCGACGCCGGCGACGTCAACGGCGACGGCGTTGACGACGTCATCGTTGGGGGCAATCCGACCTACGTCGTGTTCGGAGGCGAGGGTATAGGTAGCGGTGGCGTGTTGGAGGTCTCCGCGCTCGACGGCACCAACGGTTTCGCCCTCAAGGGATCCGGAGCCGCCAGCTCCGTCAGCAATGCCGGAGATGTCAACGGCGACGGCGTTGACGACGTCATCGTTGGGGGCAATCCAACCTACGTCGTGTTGGGGGGGCAGAGCGTCGGCAATAGCGGCGTGTTGGACCTATCCGCGCTCGACGGCACCAACGGTTTCGCCCTCAACTGTGACGGAGTCTTCTCCGTCAGCGATGCCCGCGACGTCAACGGCGACGGCGTCGATGACCTGATCATCGGTTCACTTTTTAATCGTCAGAGCTACGTCGTGTTCGGCCGCACAGCCGATTCCGGGCCATGGTCGTTGTTCCCCGCCCTGCGCGCCCTCGGTGATACCAACGGTGACGGCACCCCCGAGATCGCCGTGGTCGTCCGAAGCGACGGCAAGACCGTCGCAACGGCCAAGGACGGTACCAACGGCGACCTGGTTAGCCAATTCGAGCTCAGCGCCGACCTGCGCCCAGTTGACGTGGAGGTGATGGACGGCTTCGGCCTCGCACCGAGCCTGGCGCTGCTTGGCGCCGGCCCGCCCACGTCCGAGACGCGCGATACTCTCACGGGCGACCTGATCGGAAGCGTCGCGTTCAGCCCGGAGTTCGCACCCGTCGATCTCGCCGTGTTCCCCGACCAGAACGGCAACGGTAAGCCCGAGGTCGGGATGCTCGGCCGGGGCCCAAGCAAGAAGGTCGAGGTGCGCGACGCGCTCACCGGTGACCTGATCAACAACCTCTGGTTCGACCAGGACTTCGAGCCGCGGCAGGTCATTGCGCTGCCGGACCTCAACGGCAACGGCAGTGCCGAGGTGGGCATCGCGCTCAACCATGCCGACAGGATCGACCGGGTAGTGGTGAAGGACTCCGCGACCAAGGAGCTGGTCCAAACCCTCAGGCCGAACTGGAGCTTCAAGGCCTTCGAGCTGCTGCAGGCGCTGCCGGAGCCCGACCGCAACGGCAACGGTAAGCCGGAGGTGGCGCTGCTGCTGCGCCATCGCGACAGCGGCGAGACGGTCGTCTGGGTCACCGACGCGGCCACCAACGAGCAGGTGTCCTGGGCAGTGAGGTTCTTCCGCTTCAATCCGGAGCTCGAGCCGGTGAAGCTGGCTTCGGTTTCGGACCTCAACGGCAACGGCGCCGAGGAGTACGCGCTGCTGGCGCGCGATCCGAATACCGGGCGCGCCCAGCTCGAAGTGCGCGACGGCGCGAGCGCCGCGCTCATCACCGGCAGTTACGTCTTCGCCGAGGGCTGCTCGCCGCTCGACATGGTCTCGATCGCCGACATCAACGCCAACGGCGCCGAGGAGCTGGCGATGTTGGCGCGCTGCGCCTATGGGGACCGAGTCATCGTCCAGGACGCCAAGACCGGGGAGGTGCTGAACAAGCTGCTTTTCTGAGCGCGCCAACCCCGCCGACGTAAGCCGGCTGGTTACACGCGCCCGGCACGCCAACGGAGCCCCCGCTTCGGCGGGGGTTGCTGCGTTCAGGCGGCAACCGGAAACGTGACGTTGCCCGGCTGCCTGACCTGAGCGTCGAGCGTTCCTGTCCGAGACTGGGACATCCATGCCCCAGACAGCGCATGCCTCATTGAACCCAGCGGCAGCTTAGGATTCCACCGCGGTCCCACTCAACGGAACCTTCACTGGCCGCAAATGGCCGACTGCTGCCGTCAGGGCCGCGTGGACCGATGCAAGGCCGTCCGGCCCGCAGGCCTCGGCAACAGCGGTGGACGAATCCGGCAGGGTCAGCGCGGATTATTCTGAGAAATTCCTGTGGAATAAAGTGAGCGACAACAACATGGCTCCAGCCAAAAGCGCTCCCGCTCACACACATCGCCCGCCCGCCGCATCGCTAAGTCACCCTCCACTCCGCCGTCCTCCGGAGAGATTGGCCCGATCCGCGGCCACCACGCTACCCGGGGTTGATGGATCACCTACATTCTCCCGAAAAGATTAGCGTCCATAATCGAGGTTTCGACAGCGGCGGACGACCCGGGAGGCTCCCGGGCACGCCAAGCCGGAAGGAGGCCAGAGGCATGATCGATCTCAGCGAGGTGGGGACATACCCAACCCTGAAGCCGAACGGCGAGTGGCAGGTGCGCATCGGCATCTACCTGCCCGAGATCACGCCCGAGAAGGGCTACGTGCTCAAGGTGCGCATCATCCATGAGGCGGATCAGTTCGTGCGCTCAATCCCCGCGCAGGCATTTGACCTTGCACCAGTTCCCGGTTCGCCCTTTGGCCTGTGGCGCGCGACCGTCGACCTTACACCCAAGGTGGGGACCCACTTCGGCCAGACCGGCAGGCACCTGTACCGCTTCCAGCTTCTACGCGACGGCCGGCCCGTGGTCTTCTGGTTCTCAGACCCCTTCGGTCGAGAGAGCGCGACCGGCAATCTGTCGGCCTTCGCCCTGGACCCCGCCGCTGCCCCCTTCCCCTGGACCGACACGGCCTACCGCACCCCGCACCTGGACGACCTGGTGGTCTACGAGCTGCACGTGGGCGAGTTCAACCGCACCTTTGACGGCGTGGTCACCCAGCTCGACTACCTCGCTGGGCTCGGCGTAAACGCCCTGGAGCTGATGCCCTTCACCAACGTCAAGGAAACCGCGGAGTGGGGCTACACGCCGCTGTCCTACTTCGCCCCGGACGAGCGCTTCGGCGGTCCGGCTGGCCTCCTGCGGCTGGTCGACGCCTGCCACGCACGCGGGATCGCCGTCATCCTGGATGCGGTCTACGCCCACGCCCATCCCGAGTTCGCCTACAACCTGGTCTACAACGCCACCGGAGAGCCAAACCCCATGATGGGGCCCTTCCAGGGCGAGTTCTTCCCGGATCTGCCCGGCACCGATTACGCGAAGGCGTTCACCCGCGACTACTTCCTCACCCTCAACCGTTACTGGCTCGAGGAATACCACCTGGACGGCTTCCGCTACGACTATGTGCCGGGGATGTTTGACGGTGGCACGGGCACGGGCTACGCCGCCCTGACCTATCACACCTACCAGTTTTCCAAGCCCATCCCGCGCTTTCAGGATCCGGCGGGCTTCAGCCGGATCATCCAGTGCGCCGAGCACCTGCCAGAGCCCCAACGCATCCTAACGGAGACCTACTCCAACTGCTGCTGGCAGAACGGCCTGATGGACAAGGTCGCCAACAGCGCCTACTGGGGATATGCCGACCCGGCCCTGGCCTTGCTGCTCGATCCCCAGCTCCAGGGATACCCGCAGACCTATGCGAACCCCGGCACGGGTGAGACCTTCCCGGTGGCCCCGTTCCAGTACTTAGAATCCCACGACAATCCGCGGCTCCTGGCTCGCATCGCACCGAGCGGACTGCGCGATCTGATCGGGGAGCCGTGGGGGGATCGCAGCCAGTTCTACCGGTTGCAGCCCTACGTGATCGCGCTGTATGTCGGCAAGGGCATCCCGATGCTCTGGCAGGGCCAGGAGATCGGCGAGAACTGGGGCATGGCCCCCTGGGGGCTGGGGCGAAACCTGTTCGAGCGGCAGGTGCGCTGGGAGTATTTCTATGACCCCTACGGCCAGGCCCTGGTGCGCCTGCACCGCATCATGGGCAACCTGCGCCGTAGCCTCCGCGCGCTGGGCAGCCGCACCGGTTTCTACTACTACAACGACCCGGCCCACTACGGTCAGGGCGTCATCGTCATCCGCCGAGAGGCACCCGCCGCGGGCATCCAGCCTGAGCAGACCCTTATGGCATTCATCAACGTCTCCGGCGCAGAGCGGCGGGTTTGGGTGCCATTCCCCGAGCAGGGCACCTGGGTCGAGCAGATCGACAAGGCCGAGTCGAACCCGCGCCCGGACATCAGCGTCGCCTTCGACAGCGAGTGGCACGAGGTGCCCGTGCCTTCCCATTACGGCTGCGTCTACCTCAAGTCTTGACGGGGAGCGACCTCACAGTGCGGACGGGCGGCAGCTCGCGGGACCCCTCCGCTTCGGGGCGGAAGCCTGCGCCTAGGACGAACGCCGTGGGTGACCGCAAAGCGTCCTTTGCGGTCACATGCCGGTCTGAACTGACTCGCCGGTCGTGACCGTTGCTGCCGTACCAACCACCCGAGGGGACTTGGTATCGAAAGGGCTTACGAGCCGCTGGAGCAGCGGTGGACGAATCGGGCAGATTGGTGGAGCAAAGTGAACAACAGATGCCCCGCTGCTGCCCGAGGCTGCTCGGGAGCGGGAGGCAACCCCGAGACACGCACAGGGGTTGGGCGATGCCGCCATGGGGCATTCCCTAGCTGGGGCTGGGCCTGAATTCGCTTGTTAGGATAGCGACTTAGCGAAGAATTGTGCTGCGCGACTCGGCCGCGAAATACGGACAAGGCGCTGCCAGGTAACTGGCGTGTAGTGGCATGCGCCCGAGCGCCCCGCAAGATCCCGGGTTCGGTGTCTGCCCTTTGTGGTCAACCGGTTCTGCCGTCTGCAAAGGCGACCGGCTGCAACTGGCCGAACCCAATCTCCCAGCGTGGTCCACCGCGTGCCGATAGCGTCTTCCCCTCCAGGCGAGAACTACCCCCGCCGGCCGGCGCGAGCGTACACGCAGCCGAAGACCGTATCGAATAATTAATTTTTTTTTAAAAGTGAGCGCGGTGTACGAGACCCAGAGGCTATCGCGCTCCAACGAAAAAGGGGGGCGGCCGGGGTGCCCATGCTTCCCCCCGGCCCGGCATTTCACCAAGGAATCCGCGTCAAACGTGAACCAGATGTGAACCGGCTTTGTCCTGCGACATAAAGTCTCAGCTAACCTTATGTTTTTATTGGTGGGCCGTCTAGGATTTGAACCTAGGACCAAGGGATTATGAGTCCCCTGCTCTAACCGCTGAGCTAACGGCCCGCAAACCGGTGAGGGCAATGCGGCGGGGCTGGGGGGGGCCGCCACAAACGCGGTGGCCCCTCGTGCAGTTGCTTCAGTCCGTGTCGAGGAAGCTCTTGAGCTTCTCGGAACGCGTCGGATGGCGCAGCTTGCGCAGTGCCTTGGCCTCGATCTGGCGGATGCGCTCGCGGGTTACGTCGAACTGCTTGCCGACCTCCTCCAGGGTGTGATCGGTATTCATGTCGATGCCGAAGCGCATGCGCAGCACCTTGGCCTCGCGCGAGGTGAGGCTCGCCAGCATGTTCTGGGTCGCCTCGCGCAGCCCTTCCATGGTCGCGGACTCGACCGGGGAGATCACGCCCGCGTCTTCGATGAAGTCGCCGAGGTGCGAATCCTCGTCGTCGCCGATCGGCGTCTCCATGGAGATCGGCTCCTTGGCGATCTTCAACACCTTGCGGACCTTGTCCTCGGGCATCTCCATGCGTATCGCAAGCTCCTCCGGGGTGGCCTCGCGGCCCATCTCCTGGATCATCTGCCGGGAGATGCGGTTGAGCTTGTTGATGGTCTCGATCATGTGCACCGGGATACGGATGGTGCGCGCCTGATCGGCGATCGAACGGGTGATCGCCTGGCGAATCCACCAGGTGGCGTAGGTCGAGAACTTATACCCGCGCCGATATTCGAACTTGTCCACGGCCTTCATCAGGCCGATGTTGCCCTCCTGGATCAGATCCAGGAACTGCAGGCCGCGGTTGGTGTATTTCTTGGCGATGGAGATGACTAGGCGCAGGTTGGCCTCGACCATCTCCTTCTTCGCACGTCGCGCCTTGGCCTCGCCGATGGACATCTTGCGGTTGACGTCCTTGATCTCGCCGATGGTCAGGCTGCTCTCGCGCTCGACCTCCTGGAGCTTGCGCTGGGCGCGGCGCACATCGTGACTAAGCTCGGCGAGGCGCGCGGCGAACGGCTTTCCGCAGGCAAGCTGCTGCTCCAGCCACTCGGGATTGGTCTCGTTGTCCGGGAAGCTCTCGATGAACAGCTTGCGCGGCATCCGCGCCTGCTCGACGCACAGGGACATGACGAGCTTTTCTTGGGTGCGCACGCGCTCGATGGTGCCGCGCAGGATGTTGGCGAGCTCCTGAAACACGCTGGCGACCAGCTTAAATTGCAGGAAGACCTCGGAGACCTCCGCCATTGCGGCCCGCGAGCGCGGATCATCGCGGCCGTGCTCGTCCAGGTACCCCTTGAGCACGGCGTAACGCTCGCGCAGCAATTGCACCCGCCGCGCGGCGTCCTCCGGATCGGGCCCGGTATCCTGCACCTCGGTCTCTTCTTCGTCGTCGGCGTCGTTGTCCGCATTCTCGTCGGCGCCGTTCGCGGAGGCCTCGGCGACCACCGGCGCGACCACCGGAGCGGGCGCGGGCACGGGTACGTCTTCCTCACCGTCGTTGAAGCCGGAGATCACATCGGTGAGACGGGTCTCCTGGCGCTCGACGCGATCGAAGATCCCGATCAGCGTCTCGATCGAGCGCGGAAACACCGACAGGGCGGAGAGCACCTGGTTCAAGCCATCTTCAATTCGCTTGGCGATTTGCAGCTCGCCCTCGCGGGTCAGCAGCTCGACCGTGCCCATCTCGCGCATGTACATGCGCACGGGGTCGGTGGTGCGACCGAATTCGCTGTCCACGCTGGCCAGCGCGGCGGCGGCAGCCTCCGCGGCGTCGTCGTCGGAAACGGCGGAGTCGCTCAGGGTCTGATCCACGACATCCGGGGCGGTCTCATGGACCAAGATCCCCATATCGTTGATCATCCGCACGATATCTTCGATCTGTTCGGGCTCGACAATACCGGGGGGCAGATGATCGTTGACCTCGGAGTAGGTCAAAAACCCCTGCTCCTTGCCCTTCGCGATCAGTTGCTTCAGCTGCGACTGTTGCTGGTCTTGATCCATGGGGTACCTTGGACTCGTCAGAGCGTGGAGTGGTAGGCGGAAAAGCAAACCCGGCATTCTACCACGACTTTGCAGGTTCTACGACTGATAAACGGCAATTCGTTTCGCCTCATCCAAACGCCGTCATCGCAGCATCGGCGCGAAGCCGACTGCGACCCTTCAACGCTGGCGAGTCCGCGCTCGCTCGGCGTCTCGTTCCATCTGCTCGCGAACCTCGGCACTCCAGTCGGCCGTGCTGCGTTGGTTCAACGGACGGCGGCTCTCGGCGTCGCGCACGGCCGCGCTCAGTCCATCGATTGCGCCGCTGAGCTCCGCAGCGGCCCCGTCTTCCGGGATATCCGCCAGGAAAGGTTCCGCGCTTAGTCGTTGTAGGTAGTCGAAATGCTCGTGACCGCGCCAACGCTCGAGCAGACCCGCCTTCGTAATAATTGGGTATGCCGCAATTGTTTCAAGTAGTTGAGCCAGAATTTCAATGCCGGGATTGGGCATGCGTCGCCAGTCTTCGGCGCATGCCGCGGCTTCGGGCGCCAAGTCCGGACGATCCAGCAACAAGGCGATCGCCAGGGCGATCCGGGTGGGAC
>JBGSTR010000472.1:0-1793 GCA_041736365.1 Chromatiaceae bacterium
CGCAGCCGGTCCCCGACGAGGTCGAGCTCAAGGACCCGGCACGCTTTCGACTGATCGGCAACCCGAGCCTGCGGCGCAAGGACTCCCGCGACAAGATCGACGGCAGCGCAATGTTCACCCAGGACGTCCAACTCCCGGGCATGCTCACCGCGCTGGTCGCGCATCCGCCCCGCTTCGGCTCGAAGGTCGGGTCATTCGACGCCTCGGCAACCCTGGCGGTCCCCGGGGTCGAGCTCGTCGCGCTGATCCCCGGCGGGGTTGCGGTGCTGGCACGCGACTTCTGGAGCGCCAAGCTTGGCCGCGACGCGCTCCAGGTCGAGTGGGACGACAGCGAGGCCATGCGGGCGGGCTCCGACCAGATCCTTGAGCTGTATCGGGATCTGGCGTCTATGCCCGGCGCACCGGCGCGTGTCGAGGGCGACATCGAAGACGCCTTCGGCCACGCGACCAAGGTGATCGAGGCGGAATTTACGGCGCCATACCTGGCTCACGCGGCGATGGAGCCGCTCGATTGCGTGATCGAGCCCCTGCCCGACGGCGTGCGGGTGATCAACGGCGAGCAATTCCAGACCGCGGATCAGGCTGCAGTGGCAGGCGTGCTCGAGCTGAAGCCGGAGCAGGTCGAGATCCGCATGCTCTTCGCGGGCGGCTCGTTCGGACGCCGCGCCAACCCGGCGTCGGACTATCCGGTGGAGGCAGCACACTGCTTTAAGGCGGCGGGCGGCAAGGTCCCGGTCAAGCTCCAGTGGACGCGGGAGGACGACATGCGCGCGGGCTGGTACCGGCCGCTGTTCCTGCACCGGCTGCGCGCCGCGCTCGATTACGTCGGCAAGCCGGTCGCTTGGCAGCACCGGATCGTCGGCCAGTCCATCGCCGCCGGCACCGGCATGGAGAAGATGCTGATCGTCGACGGGGTCGACCAGACCTCGGTCGAGGGCGCCGCGAACCTCCCCTACGCAATCCCGCATATCCTGACCGAGCTGCACTCGCCCAAGCTGGCGTTGCCGGTCCAGTGGTGGCGATCCGTCGGCTCAACGCACACCGCCTTCGCGGTGGAGTGTCTGATCGACGAGCTGGCAACCACGGCCGGGGCCGACCCGGTTGCCTTTCGCATGGCGCTGCTCGCCGGCCATCCGCGGCACCAGGGAGTGCTGCGACTCGCCGCGGAAAAGGCGGGCTGGGGCGAGCCGCTGCCCGCTGGAAGGGGACGCGGCGTCGCGGTGCACGAATCATTCAACAGCTACGTGGCTCAGGTCGCCGAAGTCACGGTCGGCAAGGACGGGCAGTTCAGCGTCGACCGGGTGGTGATCGCCGTGGATTGTGGCGTCGCGATCAACCCGGACGTGATCCGCGCGCAGATGGAGGGCGGCATGGGTTTCGGACTCTCCGCCGCGCTGATGAGCGAGATCACGATCAAGGACGGGGCGCCGGTCCAGTCGAACTTCCACGACTACCAGGTGCTTCGGATCGACAGGATGCCGGAGGTGGAGGTGCACATCGTCTCGTCCGCCGAGCCTCCCACCGGGGTCGGCGAGCCGGCCACGCCGGTCATCGCCCCGGCCGTCGCGAACGCCCTCTTTGCAGTCACCGGCCAGCGCTTGCGGACACTGCCGTTGAAGTTGGCCGTTTGAGCGTACGCGGCAGCGCTTGATGCGACGCGGGTAGCGGCGTCACGTAAGCGGGATGATGGACAACGGGCACGCGCATGGCCTCGAGCTAGCCCGGCAGGCCCCATGCGGCAACGCCCATCCCGTCCCTGTGGATGAATCTTGCTTTTTCCATTAATGCGAGAT
>JBGSTR010000473.1:0-2518 GCA_041736365.1 Chromatiaceae bacterium
GCGCGACGGGCTGCCGCTGCCGGCGGCCGCCGCGCAAAGCATCGTCGTGCCGGCAAGGGCGGGCGGGAATCTCGGGTTTGAGGCACTTTTTCCAGGCTCCACCAGTGGCAATCCGAGGGACTTCTCTGCCCTCTACGGCAACCACGAGGCGGTCATGATCAGCGGCCAGACGGCGCAACGCGACCTGCTTCGAGACGGCTCCCCAACCGGCGGCGCCTATCAGGCGCTGCGCGCATCTGTGGATCGTAGCCGCCCGGATGGACGACTCGATCCCCTCTGGTCCCAGACGGACGACCTGCTGGATAACTTCGAGGCGATCGCCAAGACCTTTGCCGACTGCACAACCGAAACGACCTTCAACAACGGCACGCGCGAGACGCACATTCCCGACTATCGGACCTGCGACCGTCTGGTCGATCGGGGTGGAAGCTGCTCCTGGTATCACGACTACCAACTCCCCAATCCGCAACCCCTTGTCTCGGTCGGCGGTGCGGCGCGAATGACCTCCTGCGGAGACCAATGCGTCCGGGTGGATCTGTCGCGGGCGGGCGGGGAGTGGGTCATCTCCCCCGGCATCGCTCCATTTCCTTCACCGTTGCCGCTCGAGGGCAGTATCGCAATCGACGACCCGGCGCGCGTCATTCGCATCACCACGACGCTCGACGTCGACGATCCGCCTCTGCCCCTCCTGCCGGACCGCTATGGCGAATGGCTGGCATGGGCAACTTTTGCGGCGCGCATCGGGTCCCGCTCGGTCGCATCCTCCAGCTCCCCGCCCCCCGAGCTGCTCAATGCGGACGTGACGGAGGCGCTCAGGAACGGCGGACCAATTCGGCTGGTGGCGTCCAAGTCCGCCACGGCACGTATGGAGCCCAACGACGGCTGTGTTGGCTCCGGTTGCGATTCTCCGCTCAACGCGTCAGTCGCTCCCGGCATGCACCTGTCGATCGAAATCCACTACCAGCCGATTGAGACCCCCGTTCACAGCATCTGGGGCCCCAACGAAGGCTGCCACGACCTCCTGGACACCTTCACGCGCGGCTTCTGCGGCGGCGCCGTCGCGTGTCTGGGCTCGCCGCCGCTGGGGCCGGACGGCTGCTACGGAGCCCCCGGTGTCCGAGTGTGCCCGCCCGCCATGAGCCCGCCGCCCGTAGCCGGCCAGAACCCCTTCTGCACCGAGATCCGGGTCACCGTGGACTGCGCCGGCTTCAATACGGGTCAGATGGACTGCTGGACCGATCCCCGGGGAAACCTCCAGTGCCCCTACAACGAAGGCGGCCAGCCCTCCGACTGCGCGTCGCTTGAGCAGGACCCGAGCTGCGGCTTCATCGAGTCCGCATGCGTCCCCGGCGCGACAGACAGCCGGGGTGTCTGCTACCTGTTCGAGGAAACCTGGGATTGCGGGAGGACCACGTCCATCCCGGTGCTCGAGCGCGTGCAGACGATGGAGTGTGCGGGTCCGGTCCGTTGCATGGGCACCGATTGCGCGAGCTTCCCGAGCGAGCAGTCCGCGGACTTCTCCAATGCGGTCGCGGCGCTCCAAGCCGCTCAGATGTCGGCCACCGACATGCAGTGCAATCCCGCGGGGAGCTGCCAGGTGTTCTCCGGGGAGGCAAGCGAGTGCAAGCGGGCCGTTGGCGGGATCGTCAACTGCTGCAAGACTCCCGAGGGGATCTCGCTCACGAACTACATCGCTTTGATTTTCGCAGTCGGCAAGATCGACAGCGCCATCATGGGGCTCGACAAGGGCAATACCATCCGGGGCTCCTGGGAGACCCTGCGCGAGCCGATCACCTCCACTTGGAGCGCCGTCCAGGAGAGCTTCACCAGCGTCGCCAACAACCTCATGGGAAAGACCACCGCATCGGCGACGGACGCGGCCGCGAGCGTAGGCTTGGACACCTTCAAACAGGCCCTCCTCAAGCAAACCGCCGAATGGGCCGCCCAGCTCTTCGGCGACGCGGCGGTCAATGCGCTCTTCTCCACAACGACCGGAAGCGCGGCCGTGTCCGGCGGGGTGGTCGCCAAAGGCTCGGTGCTCCAGCTCGGCGGGGGAGGCGCCTGGCTCGGGACAGCCATGGCCTGGGCCATGTACGCCTACCTGATCTACACGGTGGCCTTGATCCTGGTCCGCCTCATCTGGACCTGCGAGCAGGCGGAGTTCGAGCTGGGTGCCAAGCGCGAGCTGCGGGCCTGCCATCGGGTCGGCGGCTATTGCAAGAGCAAGGTGCTCGGCGTCTGCGTTGAAAAGCGCGACAGCTACTGCTGCTTCAATACCCCCCTGGCGCGGATCATCAACGAGCAGGTCCGCCCGCAGCTCGGGCGCGACTGGGGTGAGGCCGATGCGCCGATCTGCTCCGGATTGAGCGTCGCGGACCTCGCGCGGGTCGACTGGAGCCGCGTGAACCTCGACGAATGGCTGGGGATCCTCTACGAGACAGGCCACTTCCCGACGCTTCCGACCTTTACCATGGAAGACCTCACGGGCGCGGGCAGCGAGCTCGCCGTCCAGGCGCAG
>JBGSTR010000494.1:0-23661 GCA_041736365.1 Chromatiaceae bacterium
CGCGCCGTCGCGTCTTGGCGGAGCATACCTATGCGGAGCGCGCCCGCGTGGTGGAGCGCGTGCTGGGAGTCGAGGCCCCGCGACTGGGGTGGGCGCTGGCGTGAACGCGCTCGATATCGTCATCCTCGGACTCTCGATCACCTCCTCCTGGGGCAACGGGCATGCGACGACCTACCGCGCCCTGACCCGAGCGCTGGCGCAACGCGGCCACCGGCTGCTGTTCCTGGAGCGCGATGTTCCCTGGTATGCGACCCAGCGCGATCTGGAGCACCCGCCCTATTGTCCGACGCGACTCTACGCTAGCCTCGACGAGTTGCGCGACACCTATCGCGACGCCGTGGCCGAGGCCGATCTGGTGATCGTGGGCTCCTACGTGCCGGACGGCGACGCGGTGGGCGACTGGGTGTGCGACACGGCCACCGGGATCAGCGCCTTCTACGATATCGACACCCCGGTTACGTTGCGGGGGCTCGCGCAGGGGGACTGTGCGTACCTGACCCCCGCGCTAATTCGCCGCTACGATCTGTTCCTCTCGTTCACCGGTGGTCCGCTGCTCGCTCACATCGAGGACGAGCTTGGCTCCCCGATGGCGCGCCCACTCTATTGCTCGGTGGATCCCGACCTCTACGCGCCCTCTTCGAACACCGTCGCGCCGCGTATAGCGCTCGGCTACATGGGGACCTACAGCGACGACCGTCAGCCGAAGCTCGAGCGGCTGCTGCTCGAGCCGGCGCGGCGGCTGCCCGATGAGCCCTTCGTCGTTGCCGGTCCCTTATATCCGCCGGAAATCGACTGGCCCGCCAACGTGGCGCGGATCGAGCACCTGCCGCCCGAGCGGCACCGCGATTTCTACAACGATCAGCGTTACACCCTGAATTTGACCCGCGCCGATATGGCTCGAGTGGGCTATGCGCCGAGCGTGCGCCTCTTCGAGGCGGCTGCCTGCGGCGTCCCGATCGTCTCGGATAACTGGCCGGGGCTCGACACCTTTTTCGAGATTGGGCGCGAGATTCTGGTTGCCGAAGATCCGGATGACGTGTCGCGCGTCCTACGCGATCTGTCGGAGGACGAAAGAGTGCGAACGGGCGCTGCGGCGCGCGAGCGGGTGCTGCGGCGTCATACCGCGGCGCATCGGGGGCGCGAGCTGGAAGGCTACATCGAAGAATGCCGCGAATGGCGCGGCAAACGAGCTATCAACCCTACCGAGGAGACTGCCACATGAGCGGGGAATCACATACCACGACCGATCACGAAACCATTCGCAAGTGGGCCGAGGAGCGCGACGGCCGCCCGGCCCACGTCAAGGGGACAGGCGAGGGCGCCGATGACCCCGGCGTCCTCCGTATCGAGCTCGACTCGCGGCAGGACTCACTCGACACCATCGAGTGGGATGCGTTCTTCCAGAAATTCGACGAGTCTCGGCTCGCCTTCCTGTACCAAGACCGCACCAAGGACGGCAAGCTCAGCCGCTTCTTCAAGATCATCTCGCGGGATTGAGCGTGTGCGCTCGCAGGTGAAGGCAACCCGGGCTTGGTGCCAAAGCACCAGCCCCGCGCGAATTCCACCGCTCCAGGAGGCGGCTCGGGGCCGGCCCGCGGAGCCGGGCGAGAGCGGGTTGGCGGCATACCGCCGAGGTGCGGCCTCTCGTCCCGATCGACGCGACTTCACGAGATGTCGCGAGGCGTATCACCCCAAAAAATTCGACCAAATTTAACGACGTCTTTTCGGCACGGCTGTTGCTCATTGGGTTGTGGGCGCCGATCAGGTGAGTCGGCTCTACCGGACCAGATTTTCACCGGCTCGGTTGGGCCACTCACCGGAACGCGCCCGCTCTGTAATCGCCCGGCTCGAACCAACGAGAGACCACACCGGTCGACCGGCGGGCGGGGCACAACGTACTTTGGAGGAGCAAAACCAATGGCGACAATCTCGAAGGCGACATCCAAGGTCGCGGGCATGGCAAAGGGCGCGAGTGAGGCGATGGCGGGATACCCGGGCATCTTTCACCACCTCGCGGGCGAGCACGCGGAAGTGGCGAGCCTGATCGACCGCGTGGCCGAGTCGGATGACGACTCCAGCGTTCGCGAGGAGCTGTTCCCGGAGATTCGCAAGAGCCTGTTGGCTCATGCACACGGCGAGGAGCAAGAGTTCTACCCGAAGCTGAAGCAGTATCCGGAGCTCGAGTCGCTGATCAAGCAGAGCAAGGAGGAGCACAAGGAGATCGAGTCCTATCTCGATGAGCTCGCGTCCGGCGACAAAAACACGGAAAGCTGGCGGATGCGCTTCGAGCAGTTTGCGGCCGCCGTGGAGAGCCATGTGGATCTGGAGGAGAACCAGCTCTTCCCGAAGGCCACGGAGCTCGTCAGCTCGGATCAGGCCGACGACATGCTCGACCGCTACGAGGAGGTCGAAGAGCGGGAAAAGGCCCAAATGCAGGGCTGATCCCGGCGACGTACCTGCCGGGCGGACGCCCGGCAGGTACGGTTTGCGCGGGCGTTGGAGCCGAAGCTGATCTTAACATCCAACTGTCGACGCGCTTGCGTCGGCGACAGTTTTAAGCCGCTTATGCGGCTTGCTCACGCCGCACATCCGAGCTGCCGTTGGTCGGTCACCGAACCCAACCTTGCACCAAAGGGGAACGAAGCGATGGGCGAGAAATCGAGTGAAGCGCAAGACCACGAGAAGCCGATCGCGGTCTATGGGGCGATGGCGGCAAACGCGACCATCGCCGTGGCCAAGGGCGTAGCGGCGTTCTTTACCGGCAGCTCGGCCATGATCTCGGAGTCGGTGCACTCGGTGGTGGATACGGCGAACGAGGGATTGCTGCTGCTCGGTCTGAAGCGCAGTCGCCGGCCGGCGGACGAGCGCCATCCATTCGGCTACGGCAAGGAGCTGTACTTCTGGAGCCTGATCGTCGCCATCGTGCTGTTCGCGATTGGCGGCGGCATTTCCTTTTACGAGGGCTTGACCCACCTCACGGGACACGTGCCCGAGGGCGGCAGCAGTCCCGTGTGGAACTACGCGGTGCTCGGCATCGCATTGGTCGCGGAGGGCACCTCCTGGGTGATCGCGCTGCGCGAGTTTCTGCCCTCGGTAAAGGACGAGAGCCTTTGGCACGCCCTGGCCAACAGCAAGGACCCAACCGTGGTGACGGTTCTGTTCGAGGACTCCGCGGCGCTAACCGGTCTGGTCTTCGCCTTCGCCGGCGTGCTGCTGAGCGAGATCACCGGAAGCCACGTCTGGGACGGCGTCGCGTCCATGCTGATCGGCGCCACGCTCTCCGCGGTCTCGATCTTCCTCGCCTATCAGAGCCGCGGCCTGCTGATCGGCGAGACGGCGGACCCCGAGGTTGTCGAGGGCGTTCGACGCATCGCCGGCGAGGACGGGGACGTGGTCTCGGTCGGCAGGCCGCTCACCATGCATTTCGGTCCCGAGGAGATCCTGCTGAATCTCGACGTGCGATTCCGCTCGGGTTTGGCGTCGGAACGCTTGGTCGCCGCCGTCGATCGGCTGGAGCAGCGGATTCGGCGACGGCACCCGGAGATTAGACGGATCTTCATCGAGGCGGACGCGTTGCGTCGCGAGGGCATCCGTAATCGGGGCGAGCCGAAGCCACAAGCCTCTGGCGCCGCTTAGCCTCCCAACGGCCCTCGGCCAACATAGGTTGGCGGTGAGAAAAGCGAACCCCGAAGCTTCGCGCCAAAAAGCCGCTGGGTTCGTTCCTCACCCGCAACCTACACCCTGTCTTGCGCTTCCAGAACCCGACTGCCCCACGCCCAACATTCCGTCCTGGTCCTCATCAACCACGTTTGGCTGAAATACGCCACCGTTCGCCATTCAATACCGCTACCGGCTTCTTCCGCTCCCGTCAGATATGGAACGAGGCGTTCCAATTGCTGCCGTCCGCTTGGCATATCGCTTGCTCAATTCAACCGGGGGAAGACCTCGATGCCTTCCCTCCAATTCATCTTCAATACATGCTACTGAGGGAGAAGACTATGAACGCAACGTTCGGTTCAACCGTACGAGGGGTCGTGCTGATTGGGTTGCTGAGTGCAGGCGCGGCGCAGGCCGCTGAGTCCACCCAATCGGGTCTAAGTGAGGACGGACGCGACTTCATTGTGGAAGCGGCCAAAGGCAACGCGGGCGAGGTCGAGCTCGGAAAGGTCGCGGCGGATAAGGGCCAGGCAGAGTCCGTCCGCGAGTACGGCAAACGACTTGCGACCGATCATGGTGAGGCCAATGATCGCCTGCGGAAGGTGGCCGACGAGGCCGGCGTGAGCTGGCCGAGCGCGGGGACCGAGGAGCAGCGCGAGCTGATGGACGACCTATCGGATCTCTCGGGTGCAGAGTTCGACGAGCGCTTTATGGAAGCAATGGTCAAGGACCACAAGAAGGATATCGAGAAATACGAGGAAATGAGCGAGGATGCGAGCTATCCGCCGCTGAAGGCGTACGTGCAGAGCACACTGCCGAAGCTGAAAGAGCATTTGACGCTCGCCGAGAAGGTCAACGACTCGCTGTAACTAAACGCGGATCAAATGGCTTTGGGCATTTGATCCGCTCGCCGTTTCGCCATCGCCGATGCAATCCAAGCGTCGATCGAAGAGGCGGTCCTACATCTCTTGCACGGCACGTCAATTGCGTCTGATTCCACAGGCGCTTCGTATTCGGTTCGTGAGCGCGCAAGGCAGTGACTAATTGGCTAGCCGACACGGACCGGCGCCAATGGAAACGCTATTAAAAGCGTTTCCCGTCCGCGCCAGGGATGGTGCGGCATTTTCGACGGCGCTAGGCCGTTGTAATGGAGCGGTCCGGGAGTCGCGCCTCTCCGACCGCGAGCTGATTAAATGCCAGGACGGCGTTTAATCAGCATCCACCTATCTGGGTCGCTGCACTTAAAATGACGAGAGCGGCGGGTCATCCATCGATAGCGGCGCCCCGACAGGCGCCCGTACTACAACGGAAGTGCAACATGTTAAGGATCATTCTCTCTCTAATTATTCTATTGCTCGGCGCCGCCATCGCGGTGGGTGGTGTAGCGCTTATCCAGGCTGGCGGGTCTTGGTATTACCTGGCGCTCGGCGTGGCCCTGATCGCAAGCGGTGGGCTGCTGCTGGGCCGGCGGCCGAGTGGGCTCACCCTCTACGCCCTGACGCTGGTTGTGACCCTAATCTGGTCGATTTGGGAAGTCGGTTTCGATCTATGGGCGCTGGCGCCGCGCGGCGGACTCTTGTTCGGATTGGGTCTGCTGTTGTTGCTGCCGTGGGTGGTTAGGGGTATGCGCCCGCGCCGGGGCGAGACTGCCGGGTACAGGCCGCATGGCATGCTGCTGGGTGCGGCTGTCGCCGCCGGGGTGGTCACTGTGATCTATGCGGGGATACAAGATCCACACGATCTTGAAGGGGCGTTTGCGGCGGAGCAGATGGAGCGCGACCCCGGTGCCGACAGCCAAGTACCCGCCGGCGAATGGCCGAGCTACGGTCGCACCTCGATGGGCCTGCGCTATTCGCCGTTGACGCAGATCACGCCGCAAAACGTGGGTGATCTCCAGGTCGCGTGGCAGTATCACACCGGCGACACGCGTCGACCGGAAGATCCCACCGAGACCACCTACGAGGTGACGCCGTTGATCGTGCAGGACGTCATGTACCTCTGCACGCCGCACGGCTTGGTCATTGCGCTCGACCCCGTAAGCGGGCGCGAGAAGTGGCGCTTTGACCCCTTCCTGAATCAGCCGCCGCGTCAGACGACGCAACACATGACCTGCCGCGGCGTCTCTTACTACGACGGCAGCGGCAATACCGGCATCACGGTCTCGAACGCCCCGGTGCCGTCGGCGGAGCAGGCGGCGGAGCTGGTTCGGATGAGCGCCGAGGAGGTCACCACCGAGTCCGCCGGCGTGCCGCAAAACGTGGTCGCCGACACGGCCCCGCGTGACCAACGGAACCCGCGTGTTGTCCGAGAGACGCCGGAGGCCGTCGAGGCGATCCGGCCGGATTGCGTGCGACGGATCTATTCACCGACGGCGGACGGTCGGTTGATCGCGATCAGCGCCGAGACCGGCGTCATCTGTCCCGGTTTCGGCGGCGCCGATGGAACGATCGACCTCTGGGCGAACATGCCCAACGTCACGCCCGGCTCCTACTACAGCACGTCGCCGGCGTTGATTACGCACGATGCCATCGTGGTCGCCGGAACGGTAAACGACAACGTCTCCACCACCTCGCCCTCCGGCGTAATTCGCGCCTTCGACATCAACACCGGCGAGCTGCGGTGGAATTTCGATCCCAAGGCCCCCGATGCCACCAGCCCAATCGCGCCGGATGGTACCTATTCGGAGAACACGCCGAATTCCTGGAGCGTGTCGAGCTGGGACCCGAAGCTGAACCTGATCTACGTTCCGATGGGCGTGTCTTCGCCGGATCAATACGGCGGCAATCGAGATCCGAGCGTCGAAAAGTACGCGACCTCCGTGTTGGCGTTGGATGCCGAGACCGGCAAGCCTGCCTCGGTGTACCAGACGGTCCATCATGACCTTTGGGATATGGACGTCCCGGCCCAGCCGAGCCTCGTCGACCTTACGATTGAAGGCCGCAATGTTCCGTCCCTGGTCGTGCCGACCAAACAGGGCGAGGTCTTCGTGCTGAACCGGGCGACCGGCGAGCCGGTGCTGCCCGTCGAGGAGCGTCCGGCGCCGGAGGGCGCGGTGCCTGGTGATTTCAGCGCGCCGACCCAGCCGGTATCGACCATCTCGTTCAACCCGGACCCGTTGAAAGGCCGCGACATGTGGGGCGTGACGCCGATCGACCAGTTGGTGTGCCGCATCAAGCTTCACAAGCTGCATTACGAGGGGCGCTATACGCCGCCGTCGCTCGCGGGCAGCATCATCTATCCGGGTAATTTCGGGACCTTCAACTGGGGCGGTGTCGCGGTGGACCCGAACCGCCAAGTGCTATTCGGTATGCCGGTCTATCTCGCCTTCGTCTCGAAGCTGGTGCCGCGAGATGACCCCTATGAACGCGTCGTCACCGACCAGAACGCGCCGGTGATCAACGAGAACTTCGGCGCGCCGTACGCCGTCGAGCTGTCGCCCTTCCTGTCGCCGCTGGGACTGCCGTGCCAGCAGCCGCCGTGGGGCTTCGTCGCGGGGGTCGACCTCACCACGGGCAAGCTCGCGTATCGCCACGTCAACGGCACCGTGCGCGATCTGTCGCCGTTGCCGCTCCCGTTCGAGATGGGCGTGCCGGGGATCGGTGGACCCATCGTGACCAAGGGCGGCGTGGTCTTCTTGTCCGGCACACTCGACTACTACGTGCGCGGCTACGACCTGAGCACCGGCAAGCAGCTCTGGCGCGCCCGTCTACCAGCGGGCGGGCAGGCGACCCCGGCGACTTATTTGGGGGCCGACGGTCGCCAGTATCTCGTGGTAGTGGCCGGAGGACACGGCTCCACGGGCACCGAGCCCGGGGACAGTGTCATCGCCTACGCACTCGACGGTGCCGACTAGGCACTCCGTCATTCCGGCAGGGATTGCCGGAATCCAGGTTCCATGGATGGCGACGCCTGCGTTGATCCCGAGGTCGAGGCATGGGATCGGCCGGCGTCATTCCGTAACCCCCACGTTCGCGTTGGCTTCACGTCCCTGTAGCCGGGCCCCCGCATTCCATGCCGGGACGACGACTCATCCCGTCACTCCGGCAGGGGGGATTTGCCCTGCACCTGGTGGTAATGCCCACGCCCGGCGGGCCAGACGCATGCATCGACCACGGGTCAACTCGAGCGCAGATCGGTGAGAACAAGCGCAAAGCGACAAGCGCTCGGCGAATGGAGTGATCCGAGACTCGCGCCACTCGGACGGCTTCCAATCAACCCTCAGAAGAGGAAGGAGCGGCGACTCCGGCGGTCGCTTGACCCGTTTCCCGCTCCACCACACGCCTGCGCTGGAGGTAGTGAACGAGCAGCCAGCAAAGCACCGCCCAGGCCGCGCCGGCGCTCCAGCCGGCCAGCACGTCGGTCGGCCAATGCACCCCGAGATAGATGCGGCTCAGTCCCACCAGTAGGGTGATGACGATGGCCACGGTAAGAAAGTAGATCTTGACCGCCCGCGCACGCTGCGCCCTCGCGAGTATGGCCCCGATGGTGAGATAGACGATTGCGGAGTTCATGGAATGGCCGCTGGGGAAGCTCGCCGTGTAGACCTCCTGGCCGTGTGGTAGAAAGTCGGGGCGAGGGCGATCGAATCCGTGCTTCAACAACAGGCTTAAAAGTAGCCCGCCGATCACGGCGAACAGCAGAAAACCGATGGTGCGCGGCTTGTGCTCGAGTGCTAGAAACCCGATCACCGCGATCGTGATCAGAGTCAACACGGTGCTGCCGCCGAGTGCGGTGACGTCGCGTACCGCCTGCTCGAGCCAGATCGGACCCAAGGGGTCGGACAAATCACCGGGCTCGCGCAATGCCGTCAGCACCGCGCGGTCGAAGACCAGGCTGTCGCCCTCCATCACCTCGCCGGCGATCTCAAAGAAGGCCCACAGGCTTACGGCGATGACGAGAAAAAAGATCAGATAGCGGGCGCCGTCTCCGGTCGCCCAGCGGTCCTGAAGCCGCTCCCAAGAGGATCTGTCGACGAGTCTGTTCATTCAGGTGGTTCTCCGTACGTCCAATCCGCAACACATCCGCTCAGCAAGCTTAATACCAGACGCCGGTCCGTGGGGTGCCCATGGATGGCACGTCGGTTGCGTTGGATGCCGCGTCGGCCCGACCGGATTGAACCGGCGAGCCGTCTTGACTCACCCCGTCTCCGAGGAGCCCGACAATGAACCGACCGATGCCCAAACCACCCTTTCCCGAGCAGCCGATCAGCGAGCCGGGATTGGAGTCGAAGATGGACCCGCGCCCGCGCTACGAGGCCGAGAAATACCGCGCCGCGGGCAAGCTGACCGACAAGACCGCGTTGGTCACCGGGGGCGACTCCGGGATCGGTCGCGCGGTGTGCAACCTCTTCTCGCGAGAAGGCGCGGACGTGGCGCTAGTCTATCTGCCGGAGGAGCAGATCGACGCCGAGGAAACGCGCTCAATCATCGAGGGCAATGGGCGCAAGGCAGTCTTGATCCCGGGCGACGTGCGCGACCCGGAGTTTTGTCGCGGAGCCGTGGAACAGGTGATCCAAGCGCTCGGCAAGCTCGATGTGCTGGTCAACAACGCGGCCCATCAGAAGCACCGCGCGGGTCTGGAAGAAATCAGCCTGGAGCAGTGGGAGCGCACCTTCCGGACCAACATCTTCGGCTACTTCTACATGGCGAAGTACGCCGTGCCGCACATGAAGCCCGGCGCCTCGATCATCAACACCGGCTCCGAAACCGGCTTGGAGGGCAGCAAGGAGCTGCTCGACTATTCCGCCACCAAGGGCGCGATCCACGCCTTCACCAAGGCCCTGGCGGAGAACCTGGTGAAAAAGGGCATTCGCGTGAACGCGGTGGCGCCGGGTCCGGTGTGGACACCGCTGAACCCCGCCGAGCGCCCGCCCGGGGACATGGAAAGCTTTGGGGCCAAGACTCCGATGGGCCGGCCGGCGCAGCCGGAGGAGATCGCGCCCAGTTACGTGTTCTTCGCCTCCGCTTCGGACTCCGGCTACCTGAGCGGCCACGTGCTGCCCCTGATGGGCGGCGAGCCGATCGCCGGCTAGCGGGGCGTTGAGACACCACCGTGGCCGCGCATCGACTGACGCCGGAGGAGCTCGCCAGGCTGGCGGGGTTGCGGTATGTCTCCGACAGCCAGCCCGGCATCACGCGAAGACGTTGCGGCCGCGGCTTCCACTATCGCTTCAGCTCCGGGCGGAAGGTGGGTGACAAGCGTCACCTGGAGCGCATCGAGTCGCTCGTCATTCCGCCCGCCTGGACGGGGGTGTGGATCTGTCGCGATCCGCTCGGACACCTGCAGGCGACCGGGCGCGACGATCGCGGACGCAAGCAATTCATCTACCATCCGCGCTGGCGCGAGGCGAGCGACTTGGCGAAGTTCGATCGGCTGGCGAGGCTCCATTCCGCACTCCCCCGAATCCGGCGCCAGGTCGTGCGCGATCTGCGCCGCCGTAAGCCGGGCCGTGAAAAGGCGCTGGCGCTGATCGTGCGGTTGCTCGACCTGACCGGCATGCGCATCGGCAACGAGGCCTATATGAACGCGAACGGCTCGCGGGGGCTGACCACACTCGATCGCCAGCACTTGCAGATGAGCGACTCGCTGGCCGAGTTCTCATTCCCCGGGAAGAGCGGAAAGCGGCAACAGATCCAGGTCTCGGACCGGATGGTGCTGCGGGGGCTGAAAAGCATCGCCGACAAGGACGCGCAATCGTTGTTCGTTTATCGAGATGAAGAGGGCTCGCGCACGATCGACGCGGAGGACGTAAACGACTATCTGCGCAAGATCTCCGCCATCGACGTGACCGCCAAGGACTTCCGCACCTGGTTGGCGTGCGCACAGGCCGCCGCGTCGCTGTATGAGCATCACGGGGTAGAGAGTCCCTCGCAACGCAAGCGCATCCTCTCCCGGGTGGTCAAGAAGGTCGCGGGGCGGCTCGGCAACACCCCGGCGGTGTGCCGCAAGTCCTACATCGACCCGCGCCTGCTACAGGGCTATGAGAGCGGGATGCTGTGTGACCGGTTTCGAGCCTTTCGCCGCCGCCGCAGTAAGTGGTTGAACCCCGAAGATCAGATCCTGCGCCACGCATTGACGGCGCTGGCGCCCTCGTCACAAGCGGTCGGAGCAAGAGAAGGCTCCGATTGGCTCAGCCGAAAGCTGAGGGCGGTGCGTTGAATCGGCGGTCATCCGCACCGACTTTCCGGTGTCGCCGTGCAGACGCGGTCTATACGCGCGCAGATCGCTTCAACCGCAATCGAAACGGAGCCTAAGCCCCACGTGACCGAATCCATTCGCGAGTCACTCCCCGACATCAACGCCGATCTCGCCCTACGAGTGGTGGCCGATTCGCGTGAAATGACCTGGGAGTCGAGCCCGAGCGGCACCGTCTGGCGCAAGCCGTTGTTCCGAGCCGGCGGAGAATCGGGGCCGGTGACGAGCCTCGTTCGCTACGCGCCGGGCGGCGCCTTCCCCGAGCATGCACACCCCGAGGGCGAGGAGATCCTGGTCCTCGACGGCGTGTTCTCCGACGAGCGCGGCGATTATCCTCCCGGCACCTTCCTGATGAACCCGCACATGAGCCGGCACTCGCCGCGTTCCGAGACCGGCTGCACGCTGTTCGTACGTCTGCGCCAATACCCCGGCGAGGACCGGCCGCGATTGCTCAAGGACACCCGCAATGAAGCGGATTGGCGACCGGGGTTGGTGGACGGGCTCAGCGTATTCCCGCTCTACTCCCAAGGCGGCCACCCGGAGAGCGTGGCGCTGGTGCGCTGGGCGCCCGGAACCTACTTCTCGCGCCATCGTCATTGGGGCGGCGAGGAAATCCTGGTGCTGGAAGGCGAGTTTGCCGACGAGCACGGGCGCTATCCGGAGGGCACCTGGATTCGTAGCCCCCATCTAAGCGAGCACACCCCCTTCTCGGAAACGGGCTGTCTCATCTACGTCCGGGTCGGGGGACTCTAGGGAGACGCTGAATAAATGCCGTCGTGGCATTTAGTCAGCTCGCGGTCCGAGAGGCGCGACTCTCGGATCGCTCCATTTTCTTTTCCCTTAAAGTGCTCGAAAATACCGGGCCGTCCCTGGTCCGGACGGGAAACGCTTTAAATCAGCGTTTCCCTAGGCCACGGCTCGCCTCAAGCGACCGGCGCGAATCACTGGTGCTGGACAGGGTTGCGGGGGTGACAAATCGCTTGTCCGCGGCTAATATTGCGGGCTTCGGCTGAGTGGCAGAGTGGTCATGCAGCGGCCTGCAAAGCCGTCCACGCCGGTTCGATTCCGACCTCAGCCTCCAAGTTTTCCAGCCGGTGGCGGCCGCCGCTCAGGCAGCCCGATCTGCCCCATCGCTCCGATCCGCACCTGCATCTCCCACCACCCGCCCGGGTGGCGAAATCGGTAGACGCAAGGGACTTAAAATCCCTCGACCTCGGTCATGCGGGTTCGAGTCCCGCCCCGGGCACCACTCAAAAATCAAGCATATAGCTTGTGTCGTCAACCGCTTGCATGCGGACCGTCCGAGCAGGCGGGGATGCAGGTATTTCTCAATGCCAATCAGAGCTACCCGCGGCTAAAGGGTGTGCAGACCAATATGTACAAGTGCTTCTTGCCGCAATTCTGGATGGTTGGCAGCGCGAAAGTCGTCCTCGGGCTGATTTATCAGGAGGGGATTCATATCGACGCCAACGGTGGCCTGGCAGTTGTGCCTCGATGAGCGCTGGGTGCCGCCGCTGCTCGCCTTGGCCGCCTTCAATCTGGACTTTCTGTGCATTCATCCCTGCCGGGACGGCAATCGGCGCGTGTCCCGCCTGCTTTGGCTCTTGCAGAGCGCTCAGCTTGGCTACGAGGTCGGCCGGGACGTGGTGCGGCACGTCCTGCGCGAGCAGCAGGAGCAAGGGCTTGTCAGCTGCTACCGGCCGCGGGGCGGGCGCCACCTGGTCGGGGGCGGGTGGTAATTAGGCTAATGAATGACCCTCGCATGAGGGTAATGAAAGGGGTAATAACGCAGCAAAGACCCTGGGTTGGCGAGGTTGTAGGTGCGGCTTTAGCCGCATCGAGCAAAGGTCGTAGGTTAGATGCGGCTAAAGCCGCACCTACGGCCGCACCTGCGGTGGCACCGGGGCTGATCCTAATGGAGTGAGCTGAGATAGAGAACGACGCATCGAGACCGCCGAGCACGCGCTGCCGGGACACCTGGACACGCTATGCGGCGCGTCGGTGGACGCTATCGTCGACATCGTCGATGAACGCTTCCAGCCTGGCGCATACGACGCCGATTCAGGAAGAGGAAGGAAACCATCTTATCTGAAGACGTTGGTGCGAACGCATTGCGCCGTGGCTACGGGGCCTGAGCCCCGCGCCGCGCGGAGGCGATATGCAGAGCGTGACCGAGGACCGAGGTGCCGATTGTTGGGGCTCGACGTCGCGTATCCCGGCCCGCCGCCGAACGCGGGCAGTCCCCACCGTTGATGTCTAGTTGTCGCAAGGGCGTAAGCTAAACAGGTCGAATGGAGCCGCTAGCGGTGTAGCGCCGGGGCCCACCCGGACCTTCGTGCCCACGGGCAGATCCAAGCCGAAACACACGCTCGCACCGGCAACCGAATTGAAATTGAACCCGTCCTGGAAGAGTTGCGTGACATTGAGCCGGTAGAGAAGCTGACGCCCGCCGTCTAGCACGGACAAGGTATCGTCGTTTTCGAGGGAAAAGCCCGTCACGGCACTAAGCGCAGCGGAAGCATCCACCTGTCCGGCAAAGGTAATGAGGCCGCCGCCCGCCGCTGCCCTCACCTTGAAGGTCGGCGTGGTGGCCGCGCAGTTCTCCTTCCACAGATAGAGCCCCGCGTCATCTGCCGGATTGTAGATTGGTGCACCGCAGACCGAGATGCTCGCGCCGCCGCTGCCCTCCACCAGGGCGTATATCCGATCGGCCGCCAGATGGGTGAAGGTATCCACCACGCCGCTCGGCCACTCCACCCGCACCGACACGCCGGGATCCAACGCGCTCGGTTCCGAACCGAGACCAAAATGCAGACGCTTGAAGTGCTGCACGGTGCGCTGATAGCCGCCGTTTTGCTCACGCAACTGCACCAGTCCGTCGGCACGCGTGACGTAGACACGCGCGCCGATGCCGTCGCGGTTCGATGCCGTGCCGACTAGATCCAACTCGATCCAGTGATTGGCGTTGCCGCGGTTGCGGTAGAGCCGGTCTGGGCCGCCGACAAAATTCGGTCGTAAGTTCAATCCATTGGTCAGAAACATGTCCAGGAACCCATCAAGGTCATAGTCAGCCAAGAGCACCGCCTCGCCGGTTCCGGCGCCGCTTTGCAGGCCCTTCCCGACAGGTCCAAGCGCACCGCCGGCATCGGCGATCGCACGAAACCGGCCGTCTCCGAGGTTTTCGTAGAGGATGTTGGGTAGGTTTTGCACGCCGCCGCGGCACACCAGGTAGAGGTCCAGATCGGCGTCGTTGTCGAAGTCCCCCGCCGCAGCGCTCGCGCACGAGATCGGGGTAGCGAGGCCCGCCGAAGTCGTTTGATCGACAAAGCTCCCGTCCCGGTTCATCAACAGCACCGGGCTCATCGGCCGGTCCTCGGTTTCCAGTCCGATCGTGCTCAAGCCCCAGAGCGCCACGCTCGCATCTAGCTCTACGTAGGCGGAGACCCCCGAGACCACGAGTTTCCAGCGCCGCAGCGCAGTATCGAAGCCGATGTAGATACCCACATCGATTCCGGGCCGGTGCGCCTTGATACCGGCATTGGCCGGATTGGAGGCATCGAGCACGAACGAAAAGGTCGCGGGATGCCCGCCTGCGCTGCCGATGTAGACTTTGTCGGCGGTAATCTCATAGGCGGTCAGGTAGATGCTCAGGCGCCCGCCCCCGGCGAACGAGAAACCCTTCTCGATGGACGAGTCGATGATGGTCAGGCTCGCCTCGATACGATTGCCGCCGATGATCAGCGCCTCGTTCGGACGCATGTCCCCGGTGACGATAAAGGCGTCAGGAGCAAGGTCGTTGTCGATGTCCGCGAACAGGCTGTCGGTGAACGCGCGGACGCGCGGCAAGAGGCCGGTGAGCGGCTGAAAGGGGAGCGTAGCGATATCGAACAGTGCATCGGGGAACCAGTTGAGGCTGACCTCACGGTGCCCGCAGACCAGCTCCATGACCCCGTCGCCGGTGAGATCAACGAGCTGTGCATAATTGTCCTGCGCGCACGCGAGGCCACTAGCGAGTGTCCGATCCGCAAACGACCCGACCGCTTGATGCATCAGGATCGCCGGTCCACTCGTCAGTCGCATAAGCGCGAAGTCAAGCTTGCCGTCGTTGTCGTAGTCGAACCAGGGAGCCATGCGCCCCTCGCCGGCATCCATTTTGATCCCGTAGCTCGCGGTGCGGTCTATCAGTTGACCAGCGGCACTCTCATAGAGTCGCACCGAACTGCCCTTGAGCCGAGGGTTTGCCGAGACCAGCAGGTCTTGATCGCCGTCGTTGTCGAAATCACCCCAGGTGACCGCGTGCGGATCGTCTGGGCCGGTCAGGGTCCCACTCGCGTCGACACTCGTCGTGACATTCTGAAAACTGCCGTCGCACCGGTTCCGATATACCGTGCGTCCGATGACGCGGTCCCGATGATGCGTGACGAACAAATCCGGGCACCCGTCGGCATTGTAGTCGCCCCACGCGCCGCCCCACGATTCGCCCACATAGCTGAGACCCGCCGCCGTGGTGACATCGTCGAACCCGATCGCGGCGCTTGCCTGCGGCGCTGGGATCACGGCGACCAGCAGGGCCAGCGAATAGCATGCGCCCGAACGCCGGTGCCTTGCGGTGCGCTCGTGCGCGTGAATTGAAAAAGGGTCGCGAGGTTCGGGATCACTTCGACTCGCGCTCCGATGACTAGTGGCGATCGTCATCAACACGGCTGTTGGCTCCTTTGGGCATGCGATAACTCGCACCGACCCGCCGCCTTTCAGCCTCTCGGGTGGCGCTTTAGATCCATCCATCCTTAGTACACACACCGCAAGAAATACGCCTAAAATTTAGCAGGTTTTTCAGTTTCCGCCTGCCTGACGGTTGACTATTGAAGATTTTTTTCCGTAAGGGACGCGGACTGTGTAAAACCTGCAACACCCGGCGCATGCCGGGAACCTTTGCGAACTCGGTCGATCACGTCGTTCCGCCGCTGGCAGTTCCCCGGTGCGGGAAACAACATCGAGGTGGTAGCGCCCGCCCGTCGCGCGCGTTGTGGCGGCGGCGAAGACGGACTGGGCCGTGCCTCCCGTCCGGAAGGGGAATAGGCGAAACAGGTGAGGCTGCCAGGTCCGGTACTGAGAAGCCGTATGGGTCGCGGTGGCCGTCGCGATGCCTGCTGTCCTTGTCGATCAACCCCGGTACCGCGCTCCCTCGTTTCCGGGGGTCCGGTGGGGGCCATTGCCGTCGAGGGGGACTTTGGCAACCCGCGACTCCCCCTTGTCTGCACTCCGGGTGCCTGCGGTCCGCTCAAGCAACTTCGTCGAGGGGCATAGACCCGCAGATCCGGGCGACCGCTATGTGTTTCATTCCGACCGGTCACCACAGTGTGGCGAGTGACGAGTATGGGTCGAGAACAGCCTGTCGCGGCGTGACGCGCGACTGACCTCAGCGGACAAAAAATCCCTCGACCTCGGTCATGCGGGTTCGAGTCCCGCCCCGGGCACCAACTTGCGGCTTTGCGGGGACGTGAATCCATCCGCCGAGTCGTGAGGCCCAACACGTTGAATTGACGCCATGCTTGGTCGCGGCGTATATTTCCCCGTCTTTATTTCGGGGGTTAGCGCCCGGAATCCGGGGTATAGCGCAGCCTGGTAGCGCGCCTGCTTTGGGAGCAGGATGTCGGGGGTTCAAATCCCTCTACCCCGACCAAATCGCAGGGACAAGATGCCGAATGCGCCCGTAGCTCAGTCGGATAGAGCAACGGCCTTCTAAGCCGTGGGTCGCAGGTTCGAGTCCTGCCGGGCGCGCCAAGTGCCGGATCGATGGGCAGGCCTAGGTTGCATATCGATCGCCTGGAGTCCGCGAGGACGCGGCCCGGCATCGGGGGTTTGATTCTTTATGTTCGCTTTCGATGGCGACTGTAGCTCAGCGGTAGAGCACTCGGTTGTGGCCCGAGAGGTCACGGGTTCGAGACCCGTCAGTCGCCCCATATTGCAGTTTGCGGGTTGACATCCAGGCGCTAGCCTGTAGACTCCGCGATCCAGAAAGTTTGCGGGCCGTTAGCTCAGTTGGTAGAGCAGGGGACTCTTAATCCCTTGGTCCTAGGTTCGAATCCTAGACGGCCCACCAAATGCGCTAGAACCCAACCGATATCGGTTGGGTTTTTTTTTGCGCGAAACATCCGGGACCGCACGGTTTCGGCCGATGCTTTGCTTCGGTACGGCCAACGCCGCCGCGGTCGTTTTGGCACCGATTGCTGCGACTCAGACTACAGGGACGTGCGAGGAGACTTCAGCCTCTCGCTCATCGGAGGCGTTGCTCTTCAATTGAGAGTTTGTCGGTCGATCTGGCGTTGCCCGTCCGTGGAGCCTGGATTCCGGCAATCCCTGCCGTAATGACGTCTTAGGTTCCGCAGAAGGTCTGTTGCACCACCTCGTGCGGCTGGGGCGGGCGTATGTACGGATCGGCTGGCGGGCGTTCGCTCCAGGGGTCGGAGAGGGCTGCGAGAAGGGATTCGAATGGGGCGAGGTCGCCCGCGACCGCTGCATCGAGCGCCGCCTCGACCTGGTGGTTTCTGGGAATTACCGCTGGGTTTGCCTGCCTCATAGTCGTCGCCCGCGCTTCGGGATCTGCCGATTCCGTCGCGAGGCGTTCGTGCCAGCGCGCGAGCCAATCGTCGATGTCGGCAAGCTCATCCGGGTGCTCTGGGGCCGACCCGTTCACTCCGTCGGCGGCGTCGCACAGGGCGCGGAAGGTGTTGGTGAAGTCGGCACCGGTCTCCGACATGCGCGCCAACAGGGTCTCGATCAGCTCGGCGTCGCCCGCATGTGCCTCCAGCAGTCCAAGCTTGCGCCGGAAGCAGCCTTGATAGGCGTCCTCGAAGTGCCGCGGGAACCCGTCGATGGCGCCCTGCGCTTGGGCGACGGCGGTTTCGGCGCCGTCATCGAGCAACGGCAGGAGCGACTGGGCCAGCCGGGCGAGGTTCCAATGGGCGATTCGCGGTTGGTTGGCATAGGCGTAGCGACCTCCGCGGTCGATCGAGCTGTAGACCTGGTCGGCGCGATAGTCGTCCATGAAGGCGCAGGGGCCGTAGTCGATGGTCTCGCCCGCGATCGACATGTTGTCGGTGTTCATTACGCCGTGGATGAAGCCGACGCCGAGCCAGCGCGCGATCAGCTCGGCTTGACCTGCGATTACCGCGTCGAGCAGCGCCCGATAGGGCCGGTCGGATTCGCCCGCCTCCGGGTAGTGCCGAGCGATCACGTAGTCCGCCAGCCGTCTGAGCGCGTCGGTGTCGCGGCGCGCCTCGAAATACTCGAAAGTCCCCACGCGCACGTGGCCACTGGCGACTCGCGTCAGCACCGCACCCGGCAGCATGTTCTCGCGAAAGACCGGCTCCCCGGTCGCGACCGCGGCCAGCGAGCGGGTCGTGGGGATGTTCATCGCGTGCATGTACTCGCTCACGATGTATTCCCGCAACACCGGTCCGAGCCAGGCCCTTCCATCGCCGCCGCGTGAGAATGGCGTGCGACCCGAACCCTTGAGCTGGATGTCGAAGCGCCTGCCGGTCGGGTCCAGCAGCTCGCCGATCAGAATTGCCCGACCATCGCCGAGCTGTGGTACGAAGCCGCCGAATTGGTGGCCGGCGTAGGCCATCGCAATCGGGTCCGCACCCTCGGGCATGCGGTTGCCGGCGAGCATGGCAAGCCCCACCGGCGAGCGCAGCGCAGCCGGATCGAGTCCGAGCTCGCCCGCCAGCGTCTCGTTCAGTCTGATCAGTTGCGGCCGTGCGACCGGCACCGGCGCGAGCCGCGCGAAGAACCGATCCGGCAGCCGCGCGTAGCTATTGTCGAAAGCGAAATTCATGAGGGGTCCCCATCCATCGGAGCTTTGAAACTGGGGGCGCTCGTCGGGTACCCAAACAACAGCCGGGAAAACGAGCTTTGAAGCGCCGGACGCAACGACTGTTGGAGGTCGGCTGGATGGTTGAAGTGAGCACTTCGCAGGAGCGTCACTTCTTCCATACATTCGACACGGGATCTCGCCCGTGATGCCGGTTCTAGGCGTCGCCGTCACCATGATTAGTTGGGCGAATAGATAACATTGGCAAAATTGGCTCGCTAAATGGTTGTTTCGTCGGTAAGTTGCCGCGGCACGACCGAATCCGGTCATATCCCCGTAGCCCGGTCGACTTGAGCCGTGGCATTCGTTCACAATCGCCCGCACGGGTAAGCCTCGGGACGCCGCAAGGCAGCAGGCCATTCGCCGGTTGTCGCGCGAGCGGTTTTGCACATCGGGGCTACACTGATCGATCGGAGGTTGGCCACGGCCCGTCACCGATCAGCCGGCACCAAAAGCAGAGGAGAGTCTTCATGAACCGCAACGAACAGATCAGGGCCCTGGAGCAAGACTGGGCAGAGAATCCGCGCTGGACCGACGTGGTGCGCGGCTATAGCGCCGAGGACGTGGTACGCCTGCGCGGCTCCGTGCAACCGGAGCACACCTATGCGCGGCGGGGGGCGGAGAAGCTCTGGGACCTGGTGCACGGCGGTGCGAGCAAGGGCTATGTGAATTGCATGGGTGCGATCACGGCCGGGCAGGCAATGCAGCAGGCCAAGGCCGGCGTCGAGGCGATCTATCTCTCCGGTTGGCAGGTGGCGGCGGACGGCAACACCTCCGAGACCATGTACCCCGACCAGTCGCTCTACGCCTACGACTCGGTTCCGACAATGGTTCGCCGTATCAACAACACCTTCAAGCGGGCGGACGAGATCCAGTGGTCGCGCGGGATCGGACCGGGCGACGAAGGCTATATCGATAACTTCCTGCCGATCGTGGCCGATGCGGAAGCCGGGTTCGGCGGCGTGCTCAACGCCTTCGAGCTGATGAAGAACATGATCGTCGCGGGTGCGGCCGGCGTGCACTACGAGGACCAGCTCGCCGCGGTAAAGAAATGCGGCCACATGGGCGGGAAGGTGCTGGTCCCCACGCGCGAGGCGGTCGAGAAGCTGATCGCGGCGCGTTTGGCGGCCGACGTGATGGGTGTTCCGACCCTGGTGCTGGCGCGTACCGACTCCGAGGCGGCGAATCTGCTGACCAACGACGTGGACTCCAACGATCAGCCCTTCCTCACCGGCGAGCGCACCAGCGAGGGCTTCTATCGCGTGAAGAACGGCCTGGAGCAGGCGATCAGCCGCGGCTTGGCCTACGCGCCCTACGCCGACCTGGTGTGGTGCGAGACGGGCACGCCCGACCTCGGGTTTGCGCGCGAGTTCGCCGAGGCGGTGCTGGCGAAGAACCCCAACAAGCTGCTGGCCTACAACTGCTCGCCCTCCTTCAACTGGAAGAAGAACCTGGACGACGCCACCATCGCGCGCTTCCAGGATGCGCTCTCCGACATGGGCTACAAGTACCAGTTCATCACCCTGGCCGGCATTCACAACATGTGGTTCAACATGTTCGATCTGGCCTACGACTACGCGCGCGGCCAGGGCATGAAGCACTACGTCGAGAAGGTGCAGGAGCCGGAGTTCGCCTCCCGCGGGCGCGGCTACACCTTCGTCTCCCACCAGCAGGAGGTCGGGGCGGGCTATTTCGACGACGTCACCACCACCATCCAGGGCGGCGCATCGTCGGTCACGGCGCTCACCGGATCGACCGAGGAAGAGCAGTTCTAACGCTGCGCTAGGAGCTCGCGGCGCGGCAGGTTTGTCGCGCCAGTGATCGTCGCGGGGCGGAGGACACGGTAGTGGACTCCGCCTTCGTGTTTTCGGGCCTTGGCGATCTGCCGCGGCGATCGGCTCAATAGTCCTAATTTCGCTGCTTCATTGTTCCCAACGGGAACGCTGTTCGATAATCGCGGGTCGTTCCGCGTACGCGGCCCCCTCGCCGTCGGGCCGCGATCCCTTTTCCGATCATCCGACGAGATAGCAGCCATGGCCTTTAAGACCGCCGATCTCTACGACCAATACGAAGAGAAATTGCGTATCTGCGACCCGATCTTCCGCGATTTCGGCGGCTCAACCTGCTTCTCCGGGGCGGTTGCGACGGTCAAGTGCTTCGAGGACAACTCGCTGGTGAAGTCGATCCTGGCGGAGCCCGGCGATGGCAAGGTCCTGGTGGTCAATGCCGGTGGCTCGACGCGCTGCGCCATGCTCGGTGATCTGATCGCCGCGAGCGCGGTGGAGAACGGCTGGGCGGGCGTGATCCTCTATGGCTGCGTGCGCGATTCAGTGGAGATTTGCGGTATGACGCTGGGCGTCAAGGCGCTGGCCGCCAATCCACGCAAGAGCCAGAAGCGGGGCGAAGGTCAGCGCGACCTCGCCATAACCTTTGCCGGTGTGCGTTTTTCTCCCGGCGACTGGGTGTACTGTGACCCCGATGGGATTGTCGTGGCCGACGGACCGCTCGCGATCTGAGCGTAGCCCTTTGGCTGCGGCTACGATCGTTGGCGCGGCGCAGCTCTGCCCGTCCTTTTACGAGCCTCGCCGGCTCATCCACAACGCCCCGCGCTAGGTTGCTTCATGGCCTGGACAGAAGCCAAACAGATCGCCGAAATCATCCTCGACGGTTTCGACCGCCACTACCAGCTCTTCTCCGAGATTACGGCCGGCGCGAAGCAGCGTTTCGAGGACGCCGACTGGGCCGCCGCTCAGGTGGCGGCGCGCGATCGAATCAGCTTCTACGACCACCGCATCGAAGAGACGTTGGAGCTGTTGCGGCGCGAGTTCGACTTCAGCGGCCGCAACGATCTTCTATGGCGGCGGATCAAGATCGAGTATCTGCGCCTGCTGCCCCAGCATCATCAACCGGAGCTTGCGGAGACCTACTACAACTCGGTGTTTTGCCGGGTGTTCGACCGCCGCTACTACAACAACGCCAACATCTTCGTCTGGCCGATGATCTCGACCGAGCACCTCGAGGCCGAGATCCCAATCTATCGTCCCTACTATCCGGCTCGGGACGGTTTCGCGCGGGTGATGTGCAGCATCCTGCAAGGTGTCGGCTTCCGCGTGCCGTTTCGGGATCTGCGCGGCGACCTGCGCCTATTGATGCGAGCGATCCGCAAGCGATTTCCGGCAAACCGCGCCCGGCACCAGAACTTTCAGCTTGCGGTGCTCTCCCGGCCCTTCTACCGCAACAAGGCGGCCTACCTGATCGGCAAGGCCATCAACGGGGCCGACCAGATCCCATTCGTGATCCCGGTGCTCAACGACGAGCACGCCGGCCTCTACGTGGACGCACTCTTGTCGGGCGAGGACGAGATCTCGGACATCTTCAGCTTCTCGCGTGCCTATTTCATGGTCGACACAGAGGTTCCGGCCGCGGTCGTCGACTTTCTGCGACCGCTGATGCCGCGCAAGGGCAAGGCGGAGCTGTATACCGCGATCGGGTTCCAGAAATTCGGCAAGGCCGAGTTCTACCGCCTGTTCCTCAAGCACCTTCGTTACTCCGGCGACGACTTCGTGGTGGCGCCGGGTATTCGCGGGATGGTCATGTGCGTGTTTGCGCTGCCATCCTTCCCGTATGTGTTCAAGGTGATCAAGGATCGCTTTGCGCCTCCCAAGGAGATGACCCGCGCGACCGTAAAGGCGAAGTATCAGTTGGTGAAGATGCACGACCGCGTCGGTCGCATGGCCGACTCCTGGGAGTACTCGCACGTGGCCTTTCCGCTGGACCGATTTTCCCCGGATCTGCGGGAAATGCTGGAGCAAGACTGCGCCAGCAGCCTGGAGCAGGATGGCGATCAGCTGATCATCAAGCATCTCTATATCGAACGACGCATGACGCCGCTGAACATCTTCCTGCACGGGGCCGACGACGAGGAGATTCGCCACGCCATTCGCGAGTATGGCAATGCGATTCGCCAACTGGCCGCCGCGAATATCTTCCCCGGTGACTTCCTGTTCAAGAATTTCGGCCTCACGCGTCAGAATCGAGTCGTCTTCTATGACTACGACGAGCTGTGCTACCTGACCGATTGCATCTTTCGCGAGATCCCCGAGCCGCCCTACCCGGAGATGGAGATGGCGGACGAGCCCTGGTATACGGCGGGGCCGGCCGATGTATTTCCCGAGGAGTTCGAGACCTTTCTGCTCACCGATCCCCGCATCCGCAAGGTCTTTAAGGAGCTGCACAGCGATTTGCTCGACCCGCACTGGTGGCAGGAGCGGCAGGAGCATATCCGCGCCGGACATCTCGAAGACGTTTTTCCCTATGCCGAGGAGCGACGCTTCCGACGGCCGGTGCGCCAGCGCGCGGCGACGCCGGCTCCGATCGAGCGCGCGGCGGCGGGTCGCGACTGACCGCGCCTTTCTCCCCGCTGGTGCTCCAGCGGTGCTCAAGACGTTTGCGGTTCCGGCCGTTTTGTTGCAAATGCCGCATATTGCGCCTATAAAGTGGATATGAATCATTTGAGTCTGATCCGTTGGTAGCCATGCATGCCACGCTCGAGCGCATTCCCGATCAGCGCGCCGTCCTGAGCAAGGCGCTGTTGAGTGCCGGGCGAGGACTTGGGCTGTCGCAACAAGAGGTCGGCGAGGTGATCGGAAAGGACCGCACCTCGATTGCGCGCGGACTGGACCCGGAGAGCAAGTCCGGGGAGCTGGCGCTGATGTTGATCCGCTGCTATCGCAGCCTGTTTGTGCTGGTCGGGGGCGAGCCGGCCGACATGCGGCATTGGATGCAGACCGAGAACCGCGACACCGGCGGCGTTCCGGCGCAACAGGTGCGCTCGGTACAGGGGCTGGTGCGAATCCTGGAGTACCTCGACGCCATGCGTGGTCGGGTGTGATCCGCGTGCTGCCCCGCGATCCCGGCGTCGCGCACGTGCGCGC
>JBGSTR010000499.1:0-1544 GCA_041736365.1 Chromatiaceae bacterium
CTCCACCGGCACCGGGGTGGCGCCGGCGTGGGAGACGGCGAGCCAGGTGGCGATGTAGGTGTTCGACGGGACTATGACCTCGTCGCCGGGGCCGATGCCGTAGGCGCGCAGGCAGAGGTGCAGGGTATCGAGGCCGTTGCCGACGCCGATGCCGTGCTCCGACCCGCAGTAGGCGGCAAACTCGGCATCGAACGTCTCCACTTCCGCGCCCAAGATGTACCAGCCGGGGAGTCCATGACGCGCCGATAGGCGGCGTCCAGCTCATCTTTGAGCCCGCGATCGGCGGCGTGGAGGTCCAGGAATGGCACTGTCATTTCGGACAACCTTTGCTCAGCAGGCCATGGTCGGCTGCTGCTCGACGTGACGGTGGGCGGCTCGGCCACGGTCTCGAGCCAGATTCAACTCCAGCATCATGGACGCTGTTTCCAGTAGCTCGGGTTCAATCTGGCATCTGCCACGCGCCTTCAGCCAGTCGAGCACCTCCGCGAGATGCCATATTGCCAAAGTGCCCTCATGCACCGGTGGCGGGAAATCGGATGGGTGGGCGAGCATGAGCTTGCGCATGGCTTGCCGCGACACGCCGGCGACCTCGGCGATGTCCGACAGGCCGACGAAGTCAGGCGCGGCTTCAATGAGCATGGCGGTTGGGATCGCGCGCCGGACCTCGTCTATCGCACTGCGCACTGCCGCATGGGCGCTCTCGCTCTCGCGTGTGAAGTCCAACGCTAAGCGGCCCGGCCGGCCAATGCCGACCAAGGCATCATCACAACCGGCTGCGCCGAGACGCTCGATGATGTCGTCCGGGTCGCAGTCGTCCGCACTGAGTTGATACTTCAATCTGAAGTTGTACTCCATCGGTCAGTCACCTTTTCCGACGTCGGTTTTTCTGCGTTGCTGGTCGGCTGTGCAGTTATCGATCACCCGACGCAACATCCGGGCATGGTTGACCGGGTTTTTGGGAGTGCTCCATATGCTGGTGATGCAAAAGTCTCCACAACGACACTGCTCGTCGTTGTAGGGGCAGTACAGCTTGCCCCAGGCGTGACTCCCGCCAACCCCGACACGCCAGCCGTGCGCCTCGGCGTACTTCAACGCGGCCTCGACGTCCTTCTTGGGGTGCGTTGGTCTGGCCATGCCTGTCTCAACTGTGGTGCCAGCCTATAGGGGTTGTCAAGTGACAACTTTGGCCCTGACGGGCGCGATAAAACACGGTGAACAAATCTCGACCACCTTGGCAGCCTCGGCGACCCGGATACTGCTGGCCGGGTGGGTGCCGGCGCTGATGATCTGGCGGTAGAGTGCGTCGACCGCCGCGGCGACCTCGGGGGTGGAGCCGCTGGTGACCTTTTTGATGGTGGTGAGGCGGTGCGTCGGGTCGCCGGGGTTGGGACGGTGACGATGTAGATGCGGCAGGAGCGCAGTTGCTCGGGGTCGCTGCTGTATGCCAGGTGCTGGGCCTGGCGGAGGTCGTCGGGGGTGACCTCGCGGGTGCTGTCGCGGCCGGCTCGGAGCTCGGCGTTGCGCCCGGGGTGGATGTCAAAGCC
>JBGSTR010000519.1:0-5824 GCA_041736365.1 Chromatiaceae bacterium
ACCTGGTCCAGCAGCAGCGCGGTGCCCTCATCGATCGCGCGCGGCGAGAACAGGCCCCAGGTGCTGTGCAGCTCCAGCCCGCGCCCCCCGAGCTCGGCGGTGAAGACGATGTCCCGGCGCAAGCCGGCGAGCTGATCGGAGGTGAGCATGGCTGAAGGTTCACTCGGTTCGGGGGGCGACAGCATGTCCCATCCGGCAACGGTTATCCACCGGCATTCGGTGCAGCCACCACCGACCCTGGATAAGCGAAGCGCATTCACCGCAGGCACTCAGGCGTGCTTGGCAGGCTCCATCCGGCCATGCAGCACGCGAGCGATTTCGATCACCTCTGGCGCATCCGGGGCGGAGGGCTACCACCAGATCGGCTAACCGGACCGGTTTGGGCGTCGCCCGTCCCTGGAGCCTGGATTCCGGCAATCCCTGCCGGAATGACGTGTGGGACCGGGGGTTGGTATGCATCGCGAACCCCAACGGATGACACCGCCGGGTTCATTCCTCACCCCAACCCAGCGGCTGGATCGCCTGCTGGAGGTCCAAGCTGAACGACTCCAGCTCGTCGTCGGTCACCAGCTTGTGGTGGCGCATCATCACCAGGCAGAACGCGGCGGAAGAGCGCCCGAGACCGTCGAAGATGCGGCCCATCTCCTTGTCGCGGTCTCGTACCAGCCGCGACAGCTCTATATGACGGTCTTGGGAGGACCGCGTCTCGTCCCCGCAGATGCGCGCGGCATCGTCGAGGAGGCGTTGGGAGTAGCGATCCGCGGCCAAGCTGTAGATACGCTTGTAGATCTTCCAGTCCGCTTCACTAATGCTCATTTGGTCTGCTCCATCGCCGCGTGCCCCGCGGCATCCTGTGCCTCGCCGCCATTTTCGGCGGGAACACGATAGCCTCGCGCGCTTGGGCTGCGGTTGCAATGCACCCGAGCGCTGTCGATATGAGCCACCGCGGCAACCCGCCACGGGGCGTCGTAGAGCGTAGGAAGGCATCGCGGATCGATTTCGGTACCCATCCCCGCAGGGGATGGCCCGGCAATTTCAAGACGCCTATGGAACAAGAGAACGCCGGAGCTGCCACGACTCGGGCTCTCGGACCGCGACCTTCAAGCCTTTTCTCCCGGCCCCGACGCGGGCTGTAGTCGCCCCGTTCGCGGCGGGTCGGGTACAGGTCTTGCCTCACCAAGCTCACACCAAGTTTTGGGGAGAGGCCGATGGTAACGACCACCGCCGAGCCACGGCTCGAATGGATTGCGCGCACCCGCTATGGCGCACGCGGAATCGTTTACGTCATGGTCGGCTGGCTCGCCTTGGCTGCCGCCTGGGACACCGGCCGCGCGGAAGATACCAAGGGTGCGCTTCGCTCCCTGCTCGACGAGCCGTTCGGCCAGGTACTGCTTGGGATCATGGCCATTGGCCTGGTCGGCTTCGCCGCTTGGCGGCTGCTCCAGTCGATCACCGATGCAGATGACCACGGCACCGACGCGAAAGGCTTGGCGGTGAGGGCGGGTCTGTTGGCCAGTTCCGTCACCTATCTGTTGCTCGCCCTGTTTGCGATCAGCCTGATCACGGGCTGGGGTAGCGGTGGCTCCGGGAGCGACTCGAAGCGCGAATGGACGGCACAGCTGCTGGCAATGCCGTTCGGCCGGTGGCTTGTCGCGGGCGTGGGACTGATCGTGATCGGTGTTGGGCTGGCGCACGGCTATAAGGCCTATAAAGCCGGGTTTCGGCGCCATCTCGACATGGATGCGGAGACCCTGGAGCGAGTCTCGCCAGTATGCCGCTTCGGGCTGAGCGCCCGAGGCGTGGTGTTCCTTATCATCGGCGGCTTCCTGCTGCTGGCGGCTGTTCGAGCCGATCCCAACCAAACCCGCGGGCTCAGTGGCGCGCTGCAGGCGCTGCAGGAGCAGCCCTATGGCTGGGTGCTGCTCGGAATCGTCGCGCTTGGACTGTTGGCGTTCGGCATCTACAGCATCATAGAGGCGGTTTATCGCCGAATCGGCGCCCGTGCCTGATAAGGCCGGGCGGTCGCACGCGCCAACGCAAGATCGAGGCGCCCTCAACAGAGGAGATCAAGATGAAAAAGACCAAGAGCGCCGACATCAAGCTCGACAACCGGGACTACGTTGAGGAGGGTTTCCGCAAGCTTGCCGAACGTGTCGCAGCCGGTGAAAGCCTTGAAAGCCCGACGTTGTTGAAAGGGCAGGCGCGCCGCCTACACGTGCGTCAGACGATCCGGGAAGATCACGAGAGACGTATTCAGAATCGCGCCTCGGGTACGAAAAAGAAATTTGGAGCACTTGCCGAAGACTTCTTCAAGTTCTTTCGCGGCACCGCGCTGCTCTTCTACCGCGACATGGTCGGTCAGGATGCCAGATTGCCAACGGTGATGGCACTGGGGGACGTGCACCCTGAGAATTTCGGCATCATGCCGGATGAGAACGGGGCGCCGATATTCGGTGTCAACGATTTTGACGAGGCCGCCTACGCCCCCTTCACCTGGGATATCAAGCGTGGCGCCGTAGGTTTTTGGATCGCGGCGGGTTCCGTCGGGGGCATGAAGAAGAAGAAACGCCGGCGCGTGGTGAAGTCGTTCGTCCAAGGCTACCTCACGGCAATGGAGGATTACGCGCGTAGCGCGACCGAGAAAAACGAGAGTTTCCGGCGCGACAATTCACCGAAGATCATCCGCCGTTTGTTCGAGGAGGCGCAACAGACGCGGGAGGAATGGCTCTGGGACGACTATCTGAAACCGAATGGCCGGCATTTTCGTGCCGATTACGAGCTACAACCGGTTTCAGGCGAGCGCGACAAGTTTCAGAAGGCAATCAATGCGATCGCCAAGTCAAACGACTTCAATCCGCCCGATCGGGCAGGCGAGTTGAAGGTGAAGGATGTCTGTGTCCGCCACGGACAAGGCACGGCGTCACTTGGGCTGCCGCGCTACTACGTGCTGATCGAGGGGCCGTCGCAAAACGCGACCGACGACATCATCATCGAGCTCAAGCGCGCGCGCCGTTCTGCGCTGGAGGGGCTGACGCCACCCACCGATTACACCGCCGGATCGAAGGCCGAGCGCATCAAGCACGGGCAATCGGTCCACCTGGCCCACGGCGACATCTTCTACGGTGCCGTGGAGATCGACGGACAGAGCTTCATGAGCCGAGAACGTGCGCCCTATCGCGACGACATCGACCTTGATGAGCTGAGCGATCAATCGTGGCGCCGATACGCCAAGGCCTGCGGCATGGCCCTGGCCCAGTCCCATGCGCTGTCGGACGACTTAGGTCAGCTCGATTACGATGTAGAGCCCTCGATTATCGAGGCTGCCAACCCTCCCGAGCTGTTCATTGGCGACATGGTGCGGTTCGCCGAAGAAGCTACCCGACGGCTGAAGCAAGACCACGATCACTTCCGTGAAGATCACAAGCTCGGCGCCTTCACCCACATCGACAAGGTGTATCGGTAGGCCTGGCGTGGAACAAGATCTGGCATCGCGCCGCTGGTCTCCCACGGCATGAGCGGAGGCGGGAGGCGATGGAGCCCATATTATTCGACTCCTGGACCGGGATTGGCCGCGTGCTGCTGGTCGGAACGTCGGCCTATACAGCACTAATCCTGCTGCTCCGGATCTCCGGCAAACGCACGTTGACCAAGCTCAACGCGTTCGATCTCGTGGTGACCGTGGCACTTGGCTCGACGCTGGCGACGGTCCTACTCAGCTCGTCGGTGGCGTTGGCCGAAGGAATCGTCGCGATGGCGTTGCTCGTCTCCCTTCAGCTCATCATCACCTGGCTCTCGGTGCGTTCGCCGCGTATTCGGCGGCTGATCAAGGCCGAGCCGAAGCTGATCGTCCACCAGGGTCGGTTTTTGGAAGGCGCCATGCAGGCGGAACGCATGACCCGAGAAGAGGTGCTGGCCGCCATCCGCTCGGAAGGAATTGCGGATGTGCAAGAGGTCGCGGCGGTAGTGCTTGAAACCGACGGCTCCATCAGCGTCCTGCCCGGAGCGGCGATGGAGCGGGACGGCAGCACGCTGGATACTGTCAACCGGCCTCAGAATTGGGGCTGAGCGGGCACTGCACGCTTCAACGGCTTTAATAGATCCCACGTCGGCAGCTTGAGCGTCAGCGACGCGTGTCTCGCTCCGAGACCGCCTCTAGCGACGGGCGTACCCGCCCGCTCGCTGCCCTGCCGTATCGCGCGCGTCGCTCTTACGTCTCGACTCCCCTGCCGTTGTTGCCTGCTTCGGATTCGTGCCCGCGGCGTTTTCTGTCGAACAAGATGAAGCCGACCAGCAGCGCCAGGCTGACCGCGGAGATCCAGCCGAATGCCGTCTCCATGCTCTCGGTGCTGCGTCCGGCCACGCCGATGGCAATCGCCAACGGCGCGATCCCCAAGGCGGTCGCGAATATGAACTTGAAGTAGCTCATGTGCAGCAGCCCGCCGACGAAGCTGATCGCGTCGTTGGAGAGAAACGGCGATAGGCGAAACACCACCACGCTCCATAGACCGTAACGTTCGATGTAACCGCGCATCTTCTCGGACTTGTCCTCTCCGAGCAGACGTTCGACCCGCTCGGCACCGATGCCGCGGCCGACCATATAACCCACGGTGGAGGCAACCAATACGGCAACGATAGCCAGCAGAGCGCCCTTGATCGGGCCGTAGGCCACAACCGAGACGACCATCAGCACCACCGACGGGATGACGATCAGAAACATCTGAGCCGTCATCGCCAGGACCAGCATCGCCGGTCCCCATAGACCGAACTGTCCGACCCAATCGGATATACGTTGACGATCGCCGCTGCGCAACACCTCCCACGCCTGCCCGAGCTGGTCTTGGAATCCCGGGAACAGAAACCACGCGACGATTAGGGCCGCGACGATCGCGAGCGAAGCGATCAGCGGTGCGCGGCTGGCGCTTTGGCTGTGGCCGGTCGAGTGCCTCTCGGCAGCGATCTCGTCGCCTGTTCTTGTCATAGCTCCTGTTCCCCCTTGCTGGGCATTCGATTAGATTCTCGACACTTGTGCAATATTGGGTCCCGCCGGTTCGACTGGTGAATCCCGGCGCGCCGTTTGCTTTTGTTCAGGTTGCAACGCTCAAACACGTCTGGAGGATCAGGTGCACGAACTTCCGGATACCGACATCGGGTGGCTATCTATGAATGAGATCAAGGCACGCTGGGAATGGCGTTCGTTCGGCGAGCAATTCGGGGGCGCCGAGGCGCGGCTGGCGTCACAGACGCCGACCGGAGTGCAGGAGAGCGACGAGGTCTATCTACTCTCCAGCGCCGGCGACAACGTGAAGGTCCGCGACGGGCAGATGGACATCAAGGCGCTGCGGACGGTCAACGCGGACGGGCTCGAACAATGGAGCCCGGAAATGAAGGCGGGCTTTCCGCTTGCAGCGGACGAGGCGGCGCGCGTGTTCAAGTCGTTGGGGCTCGCCGCGACTTCACCCTCCCGCGCAAGCTACACGCAGGACGAGCTCATGGATGCGCTCGCCAAGTCGGGTCGCGGGATTCAGACGGTGAACGTTCATAAACGACGTACCCGTTACAAGGTCGACGGCTGCTCGGCCGAGCTCACCGACGTGGTTGCGGACGGAAAGCACACCCGCACCCTCGCCGTCGAGTCGGCGGACGCGCAAGCGGTCGTCCGTGCCGTGCGCGAGATCGGCTTGGGCGGCTACACCAATATCAGCTATCCCCGCGGGCTCAAGGCACTGATCGAGGACGAGGCGGAACGCTACGCCGTCATCGACGCCGGCACCAATTCGATCAAGTTCCATATTGGCGAGCGTGACCGTGAAGGCCACTGGCGCAC
>JBGSTR010000527.1:0-20656 GCA_041736365.1 Chromatiaceae bacterium
AAGCTCGCGCCGACGAGCTGGAGCAGGGTCTCCAGGCTGGCGGCGCGCAGGTCGGCCATCTCGCCGCGGGTCGGTCGCTCCGCAAGGCGGCAGACCTCCATCACCTGATGGGTCAGGCAATGGCCCTCCGCCAGCAGCAGCAGGTCGATCGACTCCAGGTCGTCGGCGGTGACCTCGTCCTTGTAGCTCAGCGGGTGGTTGCGCGGATGGGCGAGCCAGAAGGGCTCGTCGAACAAGGGGATGGACTCCAGATCGGTGTCGTCCGCGGGTGTTGCGAGCAGCGCGGCGTCGATCTCGTGGCGGGCGAGCCGGACCAACAACGAGTCGGTGATCTCCTCGGACAGCACCAGCTTGAGCTGCGGATAGGCGCGCTTGAGCGGCACCAGGATCAGGGGCATGAGATAAGGGCTGAGTGTCGGGATGGCACCGATGCGCAAGGGTCCGGCGAGCGGGTCCTGCTGGGCACGTGCCACGTGCTGAATCGCCTCGGCCTGCTCCAGCGCCAGGCGCGCGTGGGCCAGGATGCTTTCGCCCACCGGGGTGATGTCGACCGAGCGGTTGGTGCGCTCGAAGATGGTCACGCCAAGCTCGTCTTCGAGCTTCTTGATCTGCCCGCTTAAAGTTGGCTGGCTGACGAAACAACGCTCGGCCGCCCGCCCGAAGTGCCGCGTATCCGCCAGGGCGAGGATGTACTTGAGGTCGCGCAGGTTCACCGCTGCATGATAGCGGAAACGACGGGTGCGGTGGCTTTGCCGCTTGGGCGAGCCGGCACATCGGGCCGCGCCCGCCGTTGGTCGAAGCTCGACCCAAGGGTGGCCGCGCGAGCGGCTTGAAGCGCCCGCGCGTGCCCCCAAAATCTGGACAAAACCACATGAGATTCGGAGAAATTCCCGATGCGGATGGACAAGCTCACAGCGAAGTTCCAGATGGCGCTGGCAGACGCACAAAGCCTGGCCGTGGGACGCGATCACCAGTTCATCGAGCCGGTGCACCTGATGACGGCCCTACTCGACCAACAAGGCGGCACGGTGCGGCACCTCTTGACCCAGGCGGACGTCAACGTCAATCGCCTGCGCTCGGCGCTGGGCGAGGCGCTGGACCGCCTGCCTCGGGTGGAGGGCGCGGCCGGCGATCTGCACATCAACAACGACCTCAACCGGCTGCTCAACCAGACCGACAAGCTCGCACAGCAGCGGGGCGACCAATACATCTCCTCGGAGCTGTTCGTGCTGGCGGGGCTGGAGGATCGCGGAACCCTCGGGACCGCACTGCGCGAGGCCGGCGCGAGCAAGGGTGCGTTGGAGAAGGCGATCGAATCGGTGCGCGGCGGCCAGAAGGTCGACGATCCCAACGCCGAGGAGCAGCGCCAGGCGCTGGAGAAATACAGCATCGATCTCACCGAGCGCGCCGAGCAGGGCAAGCTCGACCCGGTGATCGGGCGCGACGACGAGATTCGCCGCACCATCCAGGTGCTGGCCCGGCGCACCAAGAACAACCCGGTGCTGATCGGCGAGCCCGGCGTGGGCAAGACCGCCATCGTCGAGGGTCTGGCCCAGCGCATCGTCAACGGCGAGGTGCCCGAGGGGATCAAGTCCAAGCGTCTGCTCTCGCTCGACATGGCCGCGCTGATCGCCGGTGCGAAGTTCCGCGGCGAGTTCGAGGAGCGCCTGAAGGCGGTGCTCAACGATGTCGCCAAGCAGGAAGGCAACATCATCCTGTTCATCGACGAGCTGCATACGATGGTCGGCGCCGGCAAGGCCGAAGGTGCGATGGACGCGGGCAACATGCTCAAGCCGGCCTTGGCGCGGGGCGAGCTGCACTGTATCGGCGCCACTACGTTGGACGAGTACCGCAAGTACGTCGAAAAGGACGCGGCCCTGGAGCGTCGCTTTCAGAAGGTGCTGGTGGACGAGCCGAATGTCGAGGACACCATCGCCATCCTGCGCGGCCTCAAGGAGCGCTACGAGGTGCACCACGCGGTGGAGATCACCGATCCCGCGATCGTTGCCGCCGCGACCCTGTCCCATCGCTACATCACCGATCGGCAGTTGCCCGACAAGGCGATCGACCTGATCGACGAGGCGGCTGCGCACATCCGCATGGAAATGGACTCCATGCCCGAGGAAATGGACCGGCTCAACCGGCGTCTGATCCAGCTCAAGATCGAACGCGAGGCGGTGAAAAAAGAGACCGACGAGGCATCGAAGAAGCGCCTGGCCGACCTGGAGAGCCAGATCGAGCGGCTGGACCGCGAGTTCGCCGATCTCGACGAGATCTGGAAGTCCGAAAAGGCCGCGAGCCAGGGCAACGCGCACATCAAGGAGGCGCTCGACCGGGTGCGCCTGGAGATGGAGACCGCGCGTCGGGCGGGCGACTTGACGCGGGTGGCGGAGCTGCAATACGGGCACGTCCCCGAGCTGGAGAAGCAATTGGCCGCGTCGTCCGAGACCGATCAGGGCGACAACCGGCTACTGCGCAGCAAGGTCACGGAGGAGGAGATCGCCGACATCGTCTCGAAGTGGACCGGCATCCCGGTGTCCAAGATGCTCGAGGGCGAGCGCGACAAGCTGCTGCGCATGGAGGAGGAGCTCGGCCGGCGGGTCATCGGTCAGGACGAGGCCGTGCGTGCGGTCAGCGACGCCATTCGCCGCTCGCGCGCCGGGTTGTCCGACCCCAATCGCCCGATCGGCTCGTTCCTGTTCCTGGGTCCCACCGGTGTGGGCAAGACCGAGCTGTGCAAGGCGCTGGCGGCGTTCCTCTTCGATACCGACGAGGCGATGGTGCGGATCGACATGTCCGAGTTCATGGAGAAACACTCGGTGGCGCGGCTGATCGGCGCCCCCCCGGGCTATGTCGGCTACGAGGAGGGCGGCTATCTCACCGAGGCGATCCGGCGCCGGCCCTACAGCGTGATCCTGCTCGACGAGGTCGAGAAGGCGCACCCGGACGTGTTCAACGTGCTGCTTCAGGTGTTGGACGACGGCCGGCTCACGGATGGACAGGGACGCACGGTGGACTTCCGCAACGCGGTGATCGTCATGACCTCGAACTTGGGCTCCGACGTGATCCAGCAGATGTCTGGAGAAGAGAACTACGACGCCATGAAGGCCGCCGTGATGGACGTGGTGCGGGTGGTGTTTCGGCCGGAGTTCATCAATCGGCTCGACGACATCGTCGTCTTTCACCCGCTGGACGCGACGGAGATCCGCGCCATCGCGGGCATCCAGGTCGACTACCTCAAACGGCGACTGGCCGACCGCGACATGGGCCTGGAGCTCAGCGACGCGGCGCTCGACCACCTGGGCCAAGCCGGCTTCGACCCGGTGTACGGGGCGCGACCGCTGCGACGCGCGATTCGCTCGCAGTTGGAGAACCCGCTGGCCCAGGAGATCCTCTCCGGGAAGTTCGGCCCCGGGGATCTGGTGGAGGTGGATGTGCGCGAGGGGCAGCTCACCTTCAAGCAGGTGCTGCAAGGGGAGCTGGTGGACTGAAGGGCGGGCGAGGGCGCAGTAGCGGTCAGGGCTTTTCGGCTCGCAGCGACCGCAAGAGCCGGCGAATAGCCGGCGGCTTGCGGCCCCGCGTCTGCTAATCCGTCGTCCGTCGCGCGCCGATGCCGCGCTCGCGCGCGAAGGCGAGCATGCGCTGGATCGGCACCACGGCTCGCTCGCGGATCGCCGGGTCGATTCGAATCTCCTGATCGCCGGTCACCAGCACCCTTTCCAGGTTCTGCAAGGCATTCATCGCCATCCATGGGCAGTGGGCGCAGCTTTCGCAGGTTGCACCTTCGCCGGCGGTGGGGGCGGCGATCAGGGTCTTGCCCGGTGCCACCTGGTGCATCTTCCAGAAAATGCCCTCGTCGGTGGCGACGATGAACTCCTGGTTCGGCATCTCGGCCACCGCCTTGATCAACGCGGTGGTGGAGCCGACCACGTCCGCTTGGTCGACCACCTCGTCGGGCGATTCCGGGTGAACCAGCACCGCGGCATTCGGATGCAGGCGGCGCAGTCGGTCGAGCGCGAAACCCTTGAACTCCTCATGCACGACACAGGCGCCGTCCCACAGCAGCATCCGGGCGCCGGTCATCCGCTCGACATAGTGGCCCAGGTGCTTGTCGGGGGCCCACAGGATCGGCTCGCCCTTCGCCGCCAAGTGCTCGACGATCGGCAGGGCTATGCTCGAGGTCACGACCCAGTCGGAGCGCGCCTTGACCTCGGCGCTGGTGTTCGCGTAGACGACCACGGTGTGATCGGGATGGGCATCGCAGAATGCCGAGAAGGCGTCCGCAGGGCAGCCCTCGTCGAGCGAGCAGGTGGCGGCGAGATCCGGCATCAGCACCCGCTTTTCGGGGTTCAGGATCTTGGCGGTCTCGCCCATGAAGCGCACCCCGCAGACCACCAGGGTGTCGGCGTCGCTTTCGCTGCCGAAGCGGGCCATCTCCAGGGAGTCCGCCACATAGCCGCCGGTCTCCTCGGCCAGCTCCTGTAGGTCCGCGTCGGTGTAGTAGTGGGCCACCAGCACGGCATTGCGATCCTTAAGCAGCGTCCTGATCCTGGATTTCAGCCGCGACTTTTCGTCGGCGCTCAAGGCCGGCCAGATCGGGTGAGGCGGCACCTGGATCGGCGGCCGCGGCGCGATTTGTCCAGTCGATCTGCTCATGATCGGTTCCTCGTTAATTGAGCCCTTATCCGAGCCCGTCATCGTAAGTAGTGCAGCCGTTCGCGCTCGCGCAGCCGATATACCCGCGCCGGACGGTGATTGCCGCGGCGGCGCAGCTCGCCGGTTTCTTCGATCTGGTCCAATGCCAACGCCCACTTGCGAAAGTTGCGCTTATCGAGCTCCGCATCAATGAGTGTTTCGTAAACCCGCTGCAGCTCCCCGAGGGTAAAGCTCTCGGGGAGCAGCTGGAAGGCGACGCTCGAGTAGTCGAGCTTCGCGATCAGACGCTGGTGCGCCAAGGCGATGATCTCGCCGTGGTCGAAGGCCAGCTCGGGGAGCTCGGCGATCGGGAACCAGGCAGCCTCGGCGGCATCGCTGGCGGCTTGAACCCGAATCCGCTCGGCGGGCACCAAGGCGAAGTAGGCGACGCTGATTACCCGCTCGCGCGGATCGCGGCCGGGGCGGCCAAAGCTGTAGAGCTGCTCCAGGTAGACACCCGTTATGCCGGTTTCCTCCGCCAGCTCGCGCGCGGCGCAGGCGCCGAGGTCCTCGTCGATGTCCAAGAACCCACCGGGTAGCGCCCAGCATCCCTTGAATGGCTCGCCCGCACGGCGAATCAGCAGTAGCTGCAACCGCTCGTCGATAACCGTAAACACGACCACATCCGTGGTGACGGCCGGGTGAGGATACTCGTAGGTGAAGGGACCCGGCATGGAGCGGCGCGTGGCTTGGTGGCGATCTCCGGAACATAGTGTAGTCGCTACACTAAATCAACAAGCCAGCCACCGGCCGGGCCTCCTTGGCAATCCGCAAGCCGATGTCATACCATCCGGTCAACGATAAAGGGCTGGCTATGCCTGGAGAGAAGGCACGGCTACCGTCGCGACAGCCGCGAAAACGGCCTGCCCAAGAACTAATTCGCCACCGAAGGATTGGATACGATGTCAACGCCGCCGCGCTCGACGCGCAAGAAATCCTTCATCGCCTTGTTCGTGGTGTTCCTCGCCGGCGTGGCCTTCGTGGGTGTAATGAACGTGGGTGTCGCCTACACCAACGAGATGGAATTCTGTACCTCGTGTCATTCCATGCAGGTCAATCTCGAGGAATACAAAGAGACCATTCACTTCAAGAATCGCTCCGGCGTTCAGGCCACGTGCTCGGACTGCCACGTGCCGAAGGAATTCCTGCCGAAGATGTACGCGAAGGTGATGGCGGCCCGCGATGTCTTCCACGAGGTCGTGGGCACCATCGATACACCGGAGAAGTACGAGGCGCACCGCTGGGACATGGCCAGCCGGGTGTGGGCGAAGATGAAGTCGAGCGACTCGCGGGAGTGCCGGAGCTGCCATGACTTCGCCAACATGGACCTTTCGGCGCAGGATCGCAGCGCGCGCAGCAAGCATGCGAACGCGGAGGACAAGGGACAGACCTGCATCGACTGCCACGCCGGAATTGCGCACGAGGAGCCCGACGAGCCCGACGACGCCGATACTACGGACCCGGAATCGTCATGAAGCCGCGCCAAGCCCGCGTGCCGCGAGGCCCCCGATGCTGCTGAAGGCAATCACCCTGATTTGCGGCACGCTATTGTTTGGCGTTGTCCTGTCGGCGAACGAGCCCGACCTCGGGTCGGACCTGCGGCGAGCGGCGATCGTCGGCGACGCCCAGACCGCCAAGGCGCTGCTGGATCGGGGCGCGGATGTGAATTCGGCCACCGGGCTCGGCAAGACCGCGCTGATGATGGCCGCGGAATCGGGCGAGCTTGAAACCACGGCCCTGCTACTCACCCGGGGCGCGAATGTCAACGCGCGTACCGTAGCCGGCTGCACCGCCTTGACCTTCGCGGCCGAGAACGGGCACATCGGCATCAGCGCCATGCTGATCGAGCGCGGGGCCCACCTCCACGATCGCACGCGCTCCGGCTGGGATGCCCTGATGATCGCATCCCGCTACGGCATCACCGATATGGTCGATCAGCTGGTGTATCGCGGCGCCGATCCCAAGGCCTCCGACAAGGACGGCCAGAACGCCCTGATGCAAGCCGCGGCCAATGGGCGCAGCGCGGTGCTGCCGCTGCTCATCGATGCCGGATCGGACCTCGAGGCACGTGACAAGCGAGGTGCAACGGCGCTCTGGCTGGCCGCGGAAAAGGGTCACCTGGACGCGCTCCGGGTGCTGATCGAGCGCGGCGGCGACGTCAATGCACTCGACAATTCGGGAGCCTCACCCTTGATCGTTGCCGCGGCCCAGGGGTACGAGCCGATCGTCAATATGCTGCTTGAGGGCGGCGCCAACCCCAACATACAGGACCAAGGTGGGGTGACGGCACTGATGGAGTCCGTGTCCGGCGGCCACAACGGGCTGATCCGGACACTCATCGAGCACCACGCGGACCCGGACCTGGTCGATGCGAACGGGCACACGGCCGTGGACATCGCGCGAGAAAAACACAATGACGAGGCCCGGGACCTACTTGCCCATCGTTCCTGATTGCGCCCGCGTATCCGAGGAGCCCCGGGAAGCCGCGCGCACCAGCGGCAGCGACGCATCAGCGGGGCGAACCGGCACCAATAACCCCAAGACCGCTGTACCACTGAACGAGGAAAGAAGACATGGCCAAAGCACCCACCAAGGTGGCCTTAATCGCCGGCGCCGTAGCGCTTGCCCTATCGAGTGTTCCGTTCGCCGCCGACGAGCCCGCCGCCCCGAAGCTCGTATCCGGCGCCACCGGATCGATGCTCGCTGAAACCTGCGCGGGATGTCACGGTACCGACGGGGTCAGCGCCGGGCCCGCTTCGCCGACCATCGCCGGCATGTATGACGAATCCTTCGTTGAAACGATGAAGGGTTTCCAGGACGGGAGCATCTATTCGACGGTGATGGGACGTATCGCGAAGGGCTACAGCGAGGACGAGATCAAGCTGATGGCAACGCACTTTGCCGCCCGGGAATTCAAGCCGGCGCCCCAGGAGTTCGATGTGGCCTTGGCGGACAAGGGCGCAAAGCTGCACGACAAATACTGCGAGAAGTGCCACAGCGAGGGCGGCAAGGCGCTCGCGAAGGAGGAGGACGAGGACGACGATGACGAGGAGTTCAACATCCTGGCGGGCCAATGGGTCCCGTACCTGCAATATGCGATGGAGGACTTCCGAGCCGATCGCCGCGAAATGCCCAAGAAGATGCGCAGCAAGGTCGACGACCTGATCAAGAAGGCGGGCGACGACGGATTGAAGGCGGTGTTCGCGTTCTACGCCAGTCAACAATAAGGAAGAGGAGCAGACAACAATGAGCATCAATCGTCGCGATTTCGTCAAGGCCGCGGGCGCCGCAACCGCCGTAGGTCTCCTCGGTGCACCCCATTTGGCCTTCGGTGCCGTCAAGAAGGTGGTCGTGGTCGGCGGTGGTACCGGCGGCGCCACGGCGGCGAAGTACATCAAGCGGATCGATCCCACCATCGACGTCACCATCGTGGAGCCCAACGAGGTCTACTACACCTGCTACTTCAGCAACGAGGTCCTGAGCGGGGAGCGCACCCTGGAATCGATCCAAGTTAGCTACGACGGACTCAAGTCCCACGGGATCAACATGGTGTTCGACTCGGCGGCGGCCATCGACGCCGAAAAGAAGGTGGTGAAGACCGCCGGCGGCCAGGAGCTTCCGTTCGATCGCTGTATCGTCGCCCCGGGCATCGAGCTCCTCTACGACAAGATCGAAGGCTACAGCGAAGAGGTTGCAAACACCCTCCCCCATGCATGGAAGGCTGGCGAGCAGACCAAGATCCTGCGTAGCCAGTTGGAGTCGATGGCGGACGGCGGCACGGTGGTGATCGTTGCCCCGCCGGACCCCTTCCGCTGCCCGCCCGGGCCCTACGAGCGCGCAAGCCAAATCGCAATATATTTGAAGGCGAACAAGCCGAAGTCGAAGATCCTGATCCTCGACGCGAAGCAGAAGTTTTCCAAACAGGGGCTGTTCACCCAGGCGTGGGAGAAGTTCTTTCCCGGCATGATCGAATGGCGCCCGGGCCCGGACGCGGCGGTGGTCAAGGTAGATGCCGGCGGCATGACCGCCGAGACCAGCTTCGGCGACCAGATCAAAGCCGACGTCCTGAACGTGATCCCGCCCCAGCGCGCCGGTGCGATCGCCCAGGCCTCAGGCTTGGCGGACGATTCCGGCTGGTGTCCGGTGGACCAGAAGACCTTCGAGTCGAAGCTTCACGCGGGCGTGCACGTACTCGGCGATGCGGCCATCGCCGGCGCCATGCCCAAGTCCGCCTACGCCGCCAACAGTCAGGCGAAGGTCTGCGCGGCGGCGGTGGTCGCCATGATGAACGGGACCGAGGTCGGCGTGCCGGCCTATGTGAACACCTGCTATTCCATTGCGGGGCCGGACTGGGGGATTTCCGTTGCGGCGGTCTACAAGCTGGGCGAAGACGGCAAGATCGCGGCGGTGCCAGACTCCGGCGGTCTGACCCCGATGGACGCCCCCGACTGGGCGCACGCCCGAGAGGTGGAGTACGCCCATAGCTGGTACCGAAACATCGTGAACGACAGCTTCAAGTAGACAAAAATAAGCGTGTCCCGCACGGACGCGCCGATGACCCTTGTGGGGCCCTAGCGGCCCCTTTTTCGTGGAGCCGCGAGCCGGTCTGCCTGGTTGGCGAGGCGGCGCCTGTGCCCCTCCGAATCAGGCCCGTGGCGCTCGCGCGCCTGCGTGTGGCTTGGTCGCGACCGGTGCCGGCGAGGCGATCACCGCGCTTTCCAACCAAGTCTTCGGTGCGACCTGACGGGAGAACAGCCCGCGCACAAAGCCGAGCGTGCGCAGTTGCCAGTTCGCCAACGCCAGCGCGGTTTGGGACAGGTCCCGTTTGCGTATCAGCATCAGCACCGCCACCAGCGCGAGGGAGCCGGCGGCTACCGCGAAGGGCAGACGGGTCCAAGGCAGCAGCACCGCGCCGAGCAGGAGCACAAGCCACAGCCCCGCCATCGCCACCAGATTCAGATTGCTCTTCAGGACCTCCCACAACATCGGGGTGCCCGCCGTCGCGCGCGCCAGCTCGCCTGGGCCGTTCGCGTAACGCGTCTTCAACCGTCGCTTCATCAGTGCCCACGACGATTCCTGATGCCCGTAATGGCGAACCGAGCGAATCGGGAGCCGCATTAAGCGCCCACCCGAATTGCGCAGTCTCAATCCCAAATCCTGCTCCTCGCAGGCGTGGAGGTTCCGGTTCGAGAAGTAGCCGCTCGCCTCGACGGCCGACCGCCGGTACAGACCGCCCATGTCTAGCCAACGTTGCTCGCCCGGCTTGCTCCACGAGGCGCCCTGGGTCTTGCGCGTTTCGAATTCGTAGTTGCCGCCGCCGAGCTCCTCGACGATTCCCGCCACACCCGCATAGTCCGGATGCGTGCGCAGGAACTCCACGGCCTGGGGCAGAAACTCCGAATCCATCTCCATATCACCGTCGAGGATGTACAGAAACTCTCCATCGGCGTACTGAAATCCAAGCTGGGGCCCGGCGCCGCAGCAGCGGTCTGCGCCATTGGAAAGCTGGACGACTGTGACCGGGTAGCGAGAAGCGATCTCTACCGTGCGATCGGTGGATAGGCTATCGGCCACCACGACTTGGCCGCGGAGCTCCGCGATGGCATCCAGCGCGGATTTGGTGGCCCGTTCTATGTTGGCCTCCTCATTCAGCGTCTTGATGATGATGGTGACTTCGGTATTGCCGGTTCTCGCGGAGACAACCTCCTCGATGTTTTCATCCGTCGCCGACTCTAAGGCATGCTTTTCCACGTGCTTGACTCTGTAATTCTTTAGTTGGGGCTCGAATGGTTGCTTCGCGACGTCCGCCGGGTTGGCGCGGCGAGTCGAGCGATGATCGCCGCGTGCCGACCAGGCCGTCGTGCGACCTGGGAAGGCCGTGGCGGCGGTTCCCAGGCGAGCGAAACATCGCCTTCGGACGGCCGTTCCCACTGGTTTCGCCGGACCCGCGAGCGACTCAAGTCAACGCAATAGCTTATCATCCGCGCCTGTCGCGCACGACCGCAACGCGGCTGGGTATCGGTCCCCGGCCGGCGGATCGGAACGCGGAATATTGGTCGATCGGAAGTTCCGCTGTGCTAAATTTCGTCGCCGAAAGGCTGCCGCACCCAAGATCCAGATCCGGAGAAATTTATGGAAGTTGTTGGTTCGCGCGAATACAAGGTGATGCTTCGGGCCACCAAGCTCAAAGGCGACGAGGCCAAGCTGCTCGAGTCCGCCGCCGCTCTATGGCGCGACGTGGCGGGGATCGTCATGCCCTATGCCGTTTCAGTCAGCGGTACGGCGGACATCCAGCACCGGCGCAGACAGGTGCGGTTTTTCGACACCGAGGATAAGTGGCTGCGGACCAACGACTATGTCGTGCGCGAGCGCGTCGACTTTGATCTGGACGAACGCCAGATCACGCTGAAGTTCCGCCACCCCGACCGCTATATCAGCCAGGGTCGGGACATGTCGCCCGCCGACGGGTTCAAGCCGGATTTGAAGTTCGAGGAGGACATTAAACCCGAGTTCCTCAAGCTCTACAGCTTCTCGAGCAATACGATCGTTCCGACCGACACCAAGCTTGCGACCCTCGCTGACGTCAAGGCGATCTACCCGGGTCTGCCGGCGGCGGTCGATGAGTTTCCCGAGAACGCCGAATTGCAGCTCGTCGGCGGTTTCACCGCCTACGAACGAGTCATCAAGGGCACCAGCTTCCAGATCCGCAAGGCCCCGGAGATCAACGCGGAATGTTGCCTGACCCTTTGGTACGGCGCCGAGACCGACGAGAAGCCTGCGATCGCCGAGTTCAGCTTCAAATACGAGGACGCCGAAGAGGCCTACAGTGCGAAGATGGCGAAGCGGGCCTACGATGCCTATATGGCCATCCAATCCGGTCTAGGCGATTGGCTAGACCCCAAGTCGACAACCAAGACAGCGCTTGTGTACGCACAAAAACCCGCTGCATGAGGCCGTCCGCCTATCGGTAAGTCAGTCGCGCGACCTGCGACAGTGAGCGTGAACGAGCTCGACTCGCTCACGCGCCGCATCGTTGTCGGGAGACGGGTCCACGCCTCCCTTGCCGGTCCAGCCCTCGCGCGAGTAATCGCTCGTCGCTTGCCTGGACCCCAGGCGCAATCATTAGCCATTACGCCGACAGCGGAGTCTCTGGCGCCCGCCCATCGGTCGCCGGTTGGAGCTTCGGAGATCGGAGTCTAGGTGGCGCCAGCCGGGCCCGATATCTGAAGCTCGGCAACCCGGTGCGAACCCTCCGACCCGCCAACTCAAGCGGTTGATCAGGCCGCCTCCGCCTCTCGGCGACCAGGGTCGCGACCGTCCGGGTAGGTGCCCCTACGATAAAACCGAAAATATTTTTTTAACTTACCCAGGAACTTGGAAAGTAGTCTAAAATCTAACCGCAAGATTAAGGAAATTGGTGGATTATAAAACAGTGAACAAGAAACAGTATGCGATCGGCGCGGCACTAGTGGTTGGCATCTACTTATTGTGGCCCGGGAAAGAGCCCTCGGACGCGGTTAAGAAGGTAACGAGCACCGGCTCGCATACTCAAATTCAGCCGATTTCGGCGCGACCGGCGCGACCGGCTCGAAGTCGCGACAGCGCGCCGACCTGGAGCGGCGAGCAGAGCTATGGAAGGGCACTGGAGCCTTCTTACGGCAATCGCTACGGAGATCAACGTTCACCGGGTCGGGCTCCGGAGCCCGCCGCTTACGGCTATCGACCGCGCTTCGGCAGCGGCTACCCCGTGGCGCAGCAAGCCGAAGACCCGGGAGCGGGTTTCCGGTTTAGGCCGTTGAGCGACAGCGAGAAGCGTCGCTACGACTATCAGACGCCGCCCGAGCGTTACGAGCCGTCTCGCTCCTATGGACCAGCGACCGCCCCCGCGCCATCGTACGGCACTCGCCCGGGCTATCCGAGCGGCGGCTACGGCGGATATACCTTTCGGCCGCTAGAGCAAACTCCGGAAAGCGCCGAGCGCTGGCAAGGGCCCTACCCGGACCCTATGTGGCGCGGTGAGCGAGATTACGCCGACCAAAACGGTTTCGAGCGGGAGCCCCAATGGGGCGCAAGGCCGTATACCCGTCCACCGATCGACCATATGTACCCGTCTCTGAATCTGGAGAACGGTCGCACGCTTTCGGCGCGATGACGGACGGCGAGCAGTCACCGGCCGATCCGGCCGCGTTGGCTGCTCGCGACCTCGTAGCCTCTAGACCCTCCAAATCAAGCCCGCAGGGCGGCTTCGCCCCATGGACCCGTCCGAGCGCACCGACCTGGACCGGTTGATCGAAGAGATCGAGTGTGAGGTGCGCGAGACGGCCGCCTACACCGGCCGGCCCGCGCTTTCGCCACGGGTCCTTGCGGCCATGCGTCGCGTCGCGCGGCACGACTTCATCGAAGCTTCCTCGCGCGGCTCCGCCTACGGTAACTTCCCTCTGCCCATCGGGCATGGCCAGACGATTTCGCAGCCCTATGTCGTAGCCATCATGACCGAGCTGCTGGATATTCAGCCCGTTGCTCGCGTGCTGGAGGTGGGAACCGGTTCCGGCTATCAGACCGCGGTGCTCGCCGAGCTTGCGAACGAGGTGTACAGCGTCGAGATCATTCCGGAGCTGGCCACCGCCGCGCGCGCTCGACTCGCATGCCTCGGTTACGACCGGGTGCAGGTGCGCCAGGGTAACGGCCGCTTGGGATGGCCTGAGCAGGCGCCGTTCGACGCGATCATGGTCACCGCGGCTGCCGAGTCCGTGCCCGCGACCTTGCTCTCCCAGCTCGCTACCGGCAGCCGGTTGATCATCCCCGTTGGTGGGCGATGGCGCGGCCAAGAGCTGTTGCTGTTTTCCCGCGCCGAGGATGGACGCTTGGTCGAGAAGCGCGTGCTTCCGGTGGCCTTTGTTCCCCTGGTCGGGGGCGAGGCGGACGCGCCGCAACGATAACGCGTTCGTTGAGCCCGCCGCGCGGACCTTGGCATTGCCGCCGTGCTTGCTGCGATAATGCCGCCCGCCGATGTCTCGGCACACCAACCCTGCTGCGAATCGTCAAACTCCCCATGCATTTCATTCCGACTCCATTGCCTCTACTGCCCCGCGCGGCCCCCCGCCGCGGCAAGCGCGCGCCGCGGGCTCTATTGGTCGTCCTGGCGCTGCTCGGCTCGGGCGCGGCGCTCGGCGACGGACCCAGCGTCGGAGAACTGGTGACGGTGTGCGAACGCGCGCTTGCCCAGGGCAACCGTGGCCTAGATGCCGCAATGTGCGAATGGTTTGCGGCGCCCTGCGCGTGCAAGGTCAGCCGTTCCGATCAGTCCGCCGAACCCTGGTGTGTCCCGGAGGGCGAATCGATCGACAACACGGTCGCCAAGGTTGTGCGCGAGCTGCGTGAGTATCCCGATCGATCTGCGACGGTCGATCGGGTCGTACCGGCGCTGCTGGCCGAGCTCTATCCCTGTCCGACCCCGAACTGAAGCCGGCGGATCCGGCCCCATTTGGTTCGGAGCGCCCGCGCGAAGTAGACTCGCGGGAACCTGGATAGGACTCCTTCGTTTCTGATGCCAAACCGCGCCTTCTACTCGTGCCTTCTTGTGGTTGCCTTACTCGCACCCGGCTTCGCCGACGCGGCCGCCGGTTCCGCCTCCTGCCGACAGGGCGATGAGGTACGCGTGTGGACGGCACCGCGCCAACCCGCGCCGGGCGAGCCGCTGGAGGTCCTGGCGGTCGCTACCGATGCCGCATTGGATGAGCTCGCGGTTTACGATCCCGCCGGCCGTCCGGTCTCGCCGCGTATCGACCGCAACGGCGGCCCGCCCTGGAGTCTCTCCACGACGGTGTTCCGCCCGACTCCGGGACCCTACCGAATCGAGGCCCGCCGTGGCGCGCGCACGGTTGCCTGCCTGGAGTTGAATGTCGGTGGCGCGGGACGCGATTCGCCCGTCGCGGGCTGGGATCTTGCATCCGAGGCGCTCTATGCGGCCTGGATCGAGCGCCTGTTCGACGCCCCGCCGGAGGCGTCGCTGAGCTTTCCGTCGTTGGAGCCGGTGTTGCGCGATCCGGAGCGCAATTTCCTCTTCAACTACCTCGGCCAAGGCGAAGACAGCGGACTCCCGGCCGAGCCGGACTGCGCCGATCTGCCGTACTTCCTGCGCACCTACTTCGCGTGGAAGATGGGACTGCCGATGGCCTACCGTCCCTGCAATCGAGGCAGCACCAGCAAGCCGCCGCGCTGCAGCACGCCGGTCCTGGAGACCGGGTTCAGCGGGTCGCGCGCCTCCGCCGCATACTTCAAAGACGCCGCGCGGCGCATGATGGACACGGTCCATTCCGGGAGCGCCCGCACCGGTTTGTCCGACGACGGCAGCGATTTCTACCCGGTGCCCCTGGAACGATCCGCGCTCTGGCCCGGCACGGTATTCGCCGATCCCTTCGGCCACGTGCTCGTCATCGTCAAATGGATCCCGCAGTCGGGCTCGCAACCCGGGCTCCTGCTCGCCGCTGATGCGCAGCCCGACAACTCGGTGACGCGCAAACGCTTCTGGGAGGGCACTTTCCTGTTCGCCGACATCCCCGGCGCGGGCCCCGGCTTTAAGGCCTTTCGTCCCTTGACCGGCGGTGTTAAGGGCGATCAGTCTCCCAACCGCGCGCTAAGCGGCAGCTCGGGGCTCCCGCCCTATTCGAGCGAGCAGGGCGGGCTGCGGCCGGAGGACTTCTATGCGCGTGTCGAGGGCCTGATCAATCCCCGCGGCTTGGCGCCGGACGCGGCGTACGAATCGACCTTGAGCGCCTTGATCGAGCAGCTTGAAACCCGGGTCACCGCGGTCGAGAACGCGCAAGAATACGCACGAGCGAACCCGCGATCGGTAATCGACATGCCGAGCGGTGCGGCGATCTTCGAGACCACGGGGCCCTGGGAGGACTTCTCCACCCCCTCGCGCGACATGCGCCTGCTGATCGCGATGAATGTGCTCGCCGGGATGCCGCAACGCATCCGCCGCTATCCGCGGCTATTCGACCTCGCCGGCGAGAGTCCGGAGGGCGCCGCCGCGCGTATCGAACGGCTCCATGCGCGACGTACGGAAGAGCGCTCCATCACCTACCGTCGCAGCGACGGCAGCCCGTGGCAATTGAGCCTGGCGGAAATCTACGCCCGCAATCCGCGGCTCGAAGTCGCCTACAATCCCAACGATTGTCCGGAAGTGCGCTGGGGGGCTACGCCTAGCAGCCCCGAGCATGCGACCTGCAAACGCCGTGCGCCACGCGATCAGCAGTTGCGAATGGAGGAGTATCGCGACTGGTTTCGGGAGACTCGCCGGCCGCCACGCTGACCCGGCGCGCAAAGCGCCGCGGCCACTTCGCCGCTCCGATGGCGCTTCCGTCGTTCAACCTTGTCCGAACTGTCCAATTCCGTGCCGTAATTGGCGCTCGAAGCTCGCCGGCGAGTTACACTGGCGACCCTTTTGAGGTCCCGGAGACCATCTGGTGTCGACGCATCAAAACGCCCGCGCACGGTCGCGGCATATCCTGCTCGTTGCCTTCGTGCTCGTCCTATCCGGCTGCGCCGGCCAACCCGAGCAAACGGAGGTTGCGGGGAGCTGGGGCGGCAGATCCATCGGGGCACCGCCGGCGCCCAAGCCGGGAATGCGTCAGGCCATGATCACCCGCGCGTTGCGGGAGTGGGATTACTTCGGGAACCAGGTCGTCGTCCTGGAGGGGGCGACCGAGAGCATCCCGAATGTAGGGATTTGGGAGGATGAGGACTCCGCCCGCAGCAATCGCGTCAATCTGTACTGGCGGGCGGTGGGCAAGCCGAATCTCTCCGGCAACGACTGCCGCCAACCCTGGTCCGCGGCCTTCGTAAGCTGGGTGATGCAGAGCGCCGGAGTGCCGCAGAGCCAGTTCACGCCGACCTCCGCACACTGGGTCTACCTCTCGGGCATCGTCGACGCCGCAAGTACCTCGGGCCGCTATTTCGTGCCGCGAAGGATCGTCGACTACAGCCCTCGGCCGGGCGACATCATCTGCGCCAGCCGCAGTGGATCGCGACCGGGAACCGCCAACGGCTACACCTATCCCGAGCTGCTGCGGGGTGCCAACACCCATTGCGACATCGTGGTCGCCAAGAACGGTCAGACGCTGGAATCCGTTGGCGGCAACGTCCGCAACTCCGTGTCCAAGAGCGTTTTGCAGCTCGACTCCGGCGGGCACCTGCAGCCCGTCAAGCGCCGGCCGTGGTTCCTGATCCTGGAGAACCGGCTGTAGCTCGGGGCGGGTCCCCTCTTACCGGGAGCCTAACGATGACCAAGAAAAAGTCGACAAGGCAAAGCGTCTCACTGGTGCTGGGCAGCGGCGGCGCGAGGGGGCTCGCCCATATCGGCGTTATCCAATGGCTCGAGGATCAGGGCTATCGAATCGAATCGATTGCCGGGTCATCCATGGGCGCACTGATCGGTGGAATCCATGCGGCCGGCGAGCTCCAGACCTACCGCCGCTGGGTCAGTGCCCTGAGCCGCACGGACGTGCTCCGCTTCGTCGATATTGCCTTTCGCGGCGGTGGGTTGCTCAAGGGCGACCGGATCATCGATACACTCAAGGCGATGGTGGGCGAGCATATCATCGAGGACTTGCCGATCGCTTATACGGCGGTGGCTACGGACATCGACCGGCGCCGCGAGGTCTGGATCTCCAAGGGCCCGCTGTTCGACGCGATTCGCGCGTCCATCGCGGTGCCCACGGTCTTCACGCCGCACCATTATCTCGGGTTGAGCCTAGTCGATGGCGGGTTGCTCGATCCGGTGCCGATCGCGCCAACCTTTGGCGACCGGACCGATCTCACCGTGGCGGTGAATTTGAACGGAGACGCGGCGGGCGAGCCGCGGGCGGCTGAATCGACCGAGAGTGCCGTGCCCAAGGGTCGCGAGGACGACCTGCACGTGCGCATCCTGCAGTTTCTCGAGGGCATTGGACAACGGACGGGGCAGGCCGACGAGAATGATCTGGGGCTATTCGAGCTGATCAGCCGCTCGTTTGAAACCATGCAAAACGCCATCGCGGCGATGAAGCTGGCGGCCTACGCACCCGACGTGCTCATCAACGTGCCGCGTGACGCCTGTGGCGCGCACGAGTTTCATCGCGCCGCCGAGATGATCGATCTCGGCTACCGGCTCGCCGCGCAAGCGACGGGGTTCGACCGGGCGAAGTCTTAACGCAGGCCCTGTTGGGTCTGCTGCACCGGGTGGTCGACCGTAACCGCCGGCTGTCGGGAATCCTGTGTGAGCGGTCGTGTCCATACGGCCGCGATCCGCATGCCGCGGCCGGGCTCGGACGCGACGCTGAGCTCGCCGTCGTGCAGCTCCGCGCGCTGCTTCATGCTGCTGAGCCCCAGCCCGCGGGCCGGGCCGCTGAGCACGGAAGATGCGCACCCCTCGCCGTCGTCACGCACCACGAGGGTCGTGGTCTGGTCGTCGTGCTTTAGGCGAATCCACAGGTTCTTGGCATCGGCGTGCTTGACCGTGTTGTTCATCGCCTCCTGGGCGATGCGGAAGAGATGGATCTTCAACGGCTCGGCGATGTCGCGCTCGTCAACGTCCGCCAGGAGATGGATTTTCAGCCAAGGCGAGGCAATTTTCTGGTCTCGGCACAGCCGCTCGAGCGCGAGCAGCAGCCCGCCGCTATCCAGGATCGCCGGGCGCAACGCCATCGACAGTCGGCGCACCTCGTCGATCATTTCCTGGGTCTTTTCGACACAGGCGTCGAGCTGCCCGGCCAACCACTCCCCGGATTGCACGGCGGATCCGGTCTTGGTGTTCCGGAGCATCAGCTTGACCGCGCACAGGCTCTGTCCGATCCCATCGTGCAGATCGCCGGCGATCCGTTTGCGTTCATCTTCCTGACCCGAGAGCAACTGTCTGGAAAGCTGTTGCAGCTCTCGGCGCGATGCGTGGAGCGCCTGCTCGGCGAGGATCTGGTCGGTGACGTTGATGACCGTCGTAAACTGTACGGCCTCGCCCTCCGTGAAAAAATCGACGTTCGCACGGCGCACCCAGAGCGTGCTGCCGTCGGCACGCACCGCCCGGCAGACACGCTCCGGCCGGGCGTGGTTGATTTGGCCCGCGTGGGCGCTTGATTGTGCAGCGCAGCAGTCCGGCGTAAAGAGCTGCTCCACCGGCACGCCCGACAGCTCACCCCGGTTGTAACCCAGCAGCTCCTCGAAGCGGTAATTGCAGTAGACCACCCGACCGCGCTTGACCATCAGCAAGCCGGCAATCGTGTTCTCCAGGACCAGCCGATGCCGGCGGCGCGTCTCCTCCAGCGCCATGCGCGTATCCGCAAGCTCCGAGGCGGCGTCGCGCAGATGCTCGTTCGTCTCGGTCAATGCGAGTGAGCGGTGCTCGAGCATACGCTGTAGCTCTTGCGTAGCCCGCACGACCTTGCGCCGGGCCGCCTTCTCGCGTGTGATGTCCTCGATGACGGCGAAGAAATGCGCCTTATCGCCCTGCGAGATGCTCCTCGAGCGCGGGTCGACGGTTCCGAGCTTGACTCGAATCACCCGCTCCAGAACCGGATCGTCGTGCTCGAACTGCTGCACCGGCTCCCCCCGAAGTCCGTCCAGCGAGGTCCCGAGTCGGTGCTCCAGGTCGCAAGCAGACTCGGTGCAATGCGGGTGCAACAGCGCGTGCAGATCACCGAAGGGGGCCGAGGTGACGGTTCCCAGTCCCCAGGTCTCGATCGCACGGTTGGCGCGACTGATCTGCCGCCGCCGGTCGAGAACGCAGACGATTTGCGGGAGCGCGTCGATCGTGCCTTCCCACTCCTGTTTAGCCCGCCGGATCTGTTGCAAGCTGCGGGCCGCCTCGCGGCGCGAGCGTATGGACGCGAGCACCGTGTCAAGGATGGCAAGCACCGAAGACAACGCATGTCGGTGCTCTTCCGCGAGTGGAGGTGGCCGGTCGCTCGACGCCAACAGCACCGCGGGGCCTACGTCGCCACGGCTGCCGCGCCCGGCCCGCTTGACCAGCGTTGCCGCTTCGATCGCTCGCGCCCCGGGGACGACTGCAACCGCGGCATTGAAGGCAGCGACCGCAGCGCAATCCAGCTCAATCAGCTCGCAACCGCCAGGAGCGACGCCGCGGATGCGCCGACGAAACCGGCCTGCGAACGGCTGGAGCAAAGACGCGAGCGCCTCCGCCAGGGTGGTCGCCGGCACGTCGCCCCAACCGGTGCCGGCGGCACCATCACCCGCTGCCGCGGGATTGGTCGACTCCAGGACCAGAATGCGGAGATGGGGCAGGGCCCCGTGCAGGGCTCGCGCAGCACCTTCGAGAAGGTCCGCGGGCTCACTGCAACGTGCCGCAAAAACGGCGAGCTCGGCGACCAGCGCCAGCGGAGAAAGCCCGGTTTCCGCGGACTCGCGCCTCTTCGTTCGGGGATGTAGCTCCTGAATGCTGTGCAACGCTGTACTCCCTGGGAATCACATCAAGGGGTCGGTACCCCTAAACCTTTGACGACATCGGCGTGAAGCGTCCGGCAACGATGGCCGGCGTTTCGAGCGAGACCGCGGCTCTCCAGTCGGTGGGGCTCCACATGCCTCGGCCGGTTGCCCTCGCCGATCGTGTCCTCAAGTCTTAAGGCTGTCGAACGTCGCTGATTCGTCGAAGTTTACTGGGTTTCCGCTGAGCAGGTAGCGGACATAGACGTGCGAATGCGGGTATTCGCACGGTAGATTGGGTGCTTACCCTGCCCCCGCGCTAGTCGTTGAAAGGATATGCTCTTACGCCTCGCTGCCGAGCGGGCGCGTTCGCATTCCGACGAACGCGCCAATTTACCCGACAGCCGACCGCATCTCTTGCGATATTCGATTTGCGACGTGCCGCGGCATCCCGACGACGAGTCAATAGGTACCGAGCTCATGATCGACAAAACGCGCCTGCCCGCGGTGCACCTCGCGGCGCTGCTGTGGACGGCGAGCGCGC
>JBGSTR010000587.1:0-2691 GCA_041736365.1 Chromatiaceae bacterium
CCGCGCGGGTGGTCAAGCCGCCGTTCGTGCGCAACGGACAAGCCCGTATCGATTTGTGACGCGCGGCCCCGCGACCGGACGCGCCCCACGCCGTCGCGCCCTGCAACCAACCGGCTGAACCCACTTTAAGATCTGGAGAAACGATGAGCGATCTTCCCGCCGAGCTGAAGTACACCAAGAGCCACGAATGGGTTAAGGACAATGGCGACGGCACCGCCACCGTCGGCATCACCGACCATGCCCAAGAGGCACTCGGCGACATCGTGTTCGTCGAGGTCCCCGAGGTCGGCCGCACGGTCGGCGCCGGGGAGGCGTGCGCGGTGGTGGAGTCCGTGAAGGCGGCCTCGGATATCTACGCCCCGATCGCGGGCGAGGTCCTGGAGTCGAACCCGGCGCTCGCCGACACCCCGGAGGCGATCAACAGCGGGCCGTATGCCGAGGGCTGGATCTTCAAGCTGGCAGTCGCCGACGCCAACGCGCTGACCGGCCTGATGGACGCCGCGGCCTACCGGGACGCGGTCGCGGAAGAGACCTGACACCCCCCGAGCAAGCATAGAGCGGCCCGTATTCCGGGCCCGGACCTCCGACCATGCCGTTCATACCACACACCGACGAGGACATCGCCGAGATGCTCGCGACCATCGGGGTCGCGTCCGTCGATGACCTGTTCGACGAGATTCCGGCCGGCCTGCGCGCCGGGGACCTCGCGGCGATTCCGAGCGGGATCTCGGAGATGGAGGTGACGCGTCTGATGCAGACGCGCGCTCGCGCCGACGGCCAGCCGCTGTGTTTCATCGGTGCCGGCGCCTACGACCATCACATCCCGGCGGCGGTGTGGCAGATCGCCACCCGCGGCGAGTACTACAGCGCCTACACCCCCTACCAAGCCGAGGCCAGCCAGGGCACCTTGCAGCTGCTCTACGAGTTCCAGTCGATGATGACGGCACTCACGGCACTGGACGTCTCCAACGCCTCACTCTACGACGGCGGCTCGGCGCTGGCGGAGGCGGTACTGATGGCGGTGCGCGCCAATCGCAAGACGACCTCGACTCGGGTTCTGGTCCCCGCCGCGCTGCATCCGTCCTATCGGCGCACCCTGGCGGCGATCGTCGCCTCCCAGTCCATCGAGCTGGTGGACGTACCCTTCGACCGCAAGGGCGGACACACGCCGATCGAGCACCTGGAAGCGGCCGCCGGCACCGAGATCGCCGCGGTGATTGTCAGCCAACCGAATTTCTTCGGCGTGCTCGAAGATGTCGATGCGCTCACCGACTGGGCCCACGCCCGCGGCGCCATGGTGGTCGGCACGGTGAACCCGATTGCCCTGGCCCTGTTGAAACCACCGGGGGACTGGGGCGAGACGGGCGCGGACATCGCCTGCGGCGAGGCGCAGCCGCTCGGCATGCCCTTGGCCTCCGGGGGCCCCTATGCGGGCTTCCTGTGCTGCCGCAAGGACTTGGTGCGCCAACTGCCGGGACGGATCGTCGGACGCACCGTCGACCTCGACGGCAAGCCCGGATTTACGCTCACCCTACAGGCCCGCGAGCAGCACATCCGGCGCAGCAAGGCGACCTCCAACATCTGCACCAATCAGGGCCTGCTGGTGACCGCGGCGACCATCCACATGGCCCTGCTCGGCACCGAGGGTCTGGAGCGGGTTGCGGCGGCCTGTCATGCCAACACCGCGCGGTTGAGCGCCATGTTGTGCGAGATCCCGGGCGTGGAGCCACTGTTCGAGCGGCCGGTATTTCACGAGCAGGCACTGCGCCTGCCCGCGCCGAGCGCGGATGTGCTGCGCTCGCTGGCGGCGCACAATATCCTCGGCGGTTTCGATTTGGAGGCCGAGTATCCGGCGCTCGGCCCGTCCGTGCTGGTGTGCGCCACGGAGCTGCGCAGCGAGGAAGACCTGAGCGCCTATGCGAGCAAGCTCGCCCGCGTCATCGCCACCCGCACCCAAGCGAAGTGTCCGGTAGGACCCAAGATGTAGTAACCGGCGGGACGTATCGGCAACCGCAGCGCCCGCATCCCGCCTAATTCGACAACCAACGACCGTTAGGAGAATTGACCATGGCCCAGACCGCCCTACAGGGAAACCCCGTCAAGTTGAGCGGCGACCTGCCCGCCGTCGGCAGCACCGCCCCGGCATTCAAGCTCGTCGACAAGGATCTCGGCGACAAGACCCTTGATGATTTCGCCGGCAAGAAAAAGCTGTTGAACATCGTGCCGAGCCTCGACACGCCCGTCTGCGCCACCTCGACCAAGCGCTTCAACGAGGCATTCGCGGGCCGCAGCGACGCCGTCGCGCTGGTGATCTCCGCCGACCTACCCTTCGCCATGGGCCGCTTCTGCGGTGCCGAGGGGGTCGAGAACGTGGTGTCCCTATCGATGATGCGCTCGCGCAACTTCGCCAAGGACTACGGCGTCCTGATCGAGGACGGTCCCTTGGCCGGCATCACCGCCCGCGCGGTGGTGGTGCTCGATGCCGACAACCAGGTCGTCTACACCCAGTTGGTGCCGGAGATTACCCAAGAGCCCGACTACGACGCGGCCCTCGCCGCGCTCTAAGCCTCCACTCGCGACGGGCCGCACATGCGGCCCGTACCACCTCCTAGAAGCGAGCCCGCATGCTGATTCACGATCAATCGAAACCGGGCCGGCGCGCCCCCGCCCAGGCGCCGCTCGAACGGGCGG
>JBGSTR010000592.1:0-2557 GCA_041736365.1 Chromatiaceae bacterium
CGTGGCCGAGGTCGATGCCGCGGAGGCCAAGACCCAAGCCAGACTGGACGCGGATCCGGCCTATCAGGCGCAGCGCGATCGGGCTCACGAGGCCAAACGCACGGCACTGCATGCCGACGAGAAGGCCACCCGCAGCGAGCAGGAGCGCGAGCAGAAGGGCGCGGCGTATCGAGACGATCCACTGTTCATGTATCTGTGGCAGCGTCAGTATAGTCTGCCCGAGTACAAGGCGGGCGGCTTGACGCGCTGGCTCGACGGTAAGGTCGCGCGCAGGATAGGCTTCGCCGACGCGCGCGCCAACTATGGCCGACTCAACGAGATCCCGGCGCGACTGCGCGAGCACGCGAGCGGTCTCCAGGCCGCGGCCGATGCGGAATTCGCGGCGCTGAAGAAGCTCGACACCGACGCCCGGGAGGCGGACGGAATCCCGCCGTTGGAGCAGCGGTTGGTGGACGAGCAGGGCAAGCTGGACGAAGTCGACGCCCGTATTGCTCGCGAGGAGTCGGACCATCAGGCGCTGTTGGCGCGCAAGTCGGCCTTCGCCGCGGGTGAGGACGACCACACCCGCAAGGCGATCGAGTACCTCGCCGCCGAGTTCCAGCGCGAAGACCTCATGGAGCTGCGTCGCGAGGCCATGACCACGCCCTTTCCCGACGACGACCTGATCGTGAACCGCCTACTGCAACGGGAGGACCGGCGCCGCCAGATGGAGGCATCCGTTCAGGGATTGAACGAGACCATTCAGCAACAGCAGCAACGGCTCGCCGAGCTCGAGGCCCTGCGCGCGGACTTCAAGCGCAGTCGCTTCGACCGCAACGGCTCCACCTTCGGCGATGACGCGATGATTGGGATGATGATCGGTCAGTTCCTTAACGGCATGCTCGACCGACGCATGCTGTGGAAGGTGCTCCAGGAGCAGCAGCGCTATCGACCGCAGCAGTCCGATCCGAGCTTCGGCTCCGGCGGTTTCGGTCGCGGCACGGTCTGGGGCGGCGGTATCGGCGATATCTTCGACGGGTTCGGCGGTGGCCGCGGTGGCGGCGGTGGCTTTGGCGGATTCGGCGGGGGAGGTGGTGGGGGTGGCGGTTTTCGCACCGGCGGCGGATTTTAGGTCCTCGGTGGATCACTGAATTTCACTGCGTTTCTCTTCCGGACCGGTGACGCCCGGTATTTTTTTAAGCGCCGCGAGCGATAAGAAAAAGGAGCGGTCCGAGGTTGCGACACTCGGACCGCAAGCCGATCCACTGCCGGGAGCCTTCGACCTCGCATTCCCGGCACGCCCGGCGGCCGCCTGGACCGCATGCTCGGCGGCTTCAACGCCCCAATCTTCAGCCCCGATCGAGTCGAATTTCGGCCCGCGACGGTCCGCCCGTGGGTCCGATTTATGCGGCAAAAAACTTTCTACAACTGGGGTTTTGGGATTTTTCGGTAGTCAAATCGTCATTTCGCGGCGCAAAATGCCGACGCGTCCCTATCAAGGGGACAGTCGATAACAAGATCAAATTGCCCGAGGAACGAGAACTATGAAGCTGCGTATATCGCTGGTTGGAGTCGCACTATCCCTTTGTCTGGTCGGCGCGAATGCGGAAGAGCCGATCGTCATCAAGTTCAGTCACGTGGTCGCGACCGACACGCCCAAGGGCAAGGCCGCCGATCATTTCAGCAAGCTGGTGGAGGAGCGGACCAACGGCCGGGTGAAGGTCGAGATCTATCCCAACAGCACGCTCTACAAGGACAAGGAAGAGATCGAGGCCCTGCAGCTTGGGGCCGTGCAGATGCTGGCGCCCTCCCTGGCGAAGTTCGGACCGCTGGGGGTCAAGGAGTTCGAGGTCTTCGACCTGCCCTACCTCTTCGACGACTACGATCAGCTCCATAAGGTGACCCAGGGACCGATCGGGATGGGGTTGCTGCAAAAGCTCGAGGACAAGGGCGTTCTCGGTCTCGCCTATTGGGACAATGGCTTCAAGGTGATGAGTGCCAATAAGCCGCTGCGCGAGGTCAAGGACTTCCGCGGGCTGAAGATGCGCATCCAATCCTCCAAGGTGCTCGACGCCCAGATGCGTGCGCTCGGGGCAATCCCGCAAACCATGGCCTTTTCCGAGGTCTATCAGGCCCTGCAGACCGGCGTCGTGGACGGCACCGAGAACCCGCCGTCCAACCTCTACACGCAGAAGATGTTCGAGGTTCAGCCCTACGTCACCAATTCCAATCACGGTTACCTGGGCTACGCGGTGATCGTCAACAAGGCGTTCTGGGACGGCCTGCCCGACGACGTGCGTGCCACGCTGGAAGGCGCCATGAAGGACGCCACCGACTACGCCAACGAGATCGCCAAGCAGGAGAACGTGGATTCCATGGCGAAGGTCCGCGATAGCGGCAAGAGCGAGATCATCGAGCTCACGCCCGAGCAAAAGGCGGACTGGAAAAAGGCGCTCTCCAAGGTCCATCGGCAGATGGAGGATCGCATCGGCGCCGAGCTGATCAAGTCGATCTACGCGGAGACCGGCAACAAGCTCTGATCGCCGCCGCCGCCGCCGAGCCCCGGCTCGGCGGCGCC
>JBGSTR010000644.1:0-2751 GCA_041736365.1 Chromatiaceae bacterium
GCGCGCCGACGCAGTCGCGGCCGATGGCCGCGAGTAGATCGAACGTGCCCGCGCTGTCCGCGCCTTGGAGCTTGGCGATCCTGTCCCGGACGATCTGCTCGTCCGGCAGCAACCCGTCGAAGTAAGCGCCCGCGGCATCGCCGGACCAGATCCGGTCCGTTAGCGGCATCGAGAGCGAAATCGGGAAGGCGCGGTTCGATGCCAGCCAGTCCGGCGCGTAGCGGAACGCGGTTTCGCCGCTCGGCGCGCGCCTGTAGCCGCCGACAAGGCTCGTGCCGACGCAGACATCCAGGGCTCGCGACTGGCGCCTGCGGCCCATCGCCTAGTACTCCGCCGGGTCGAACCCGCCCTTGCGGCGCGATTCGACCGCCAAATCCAGATCGAGGGCCGCCAGCACCTTGAGGACGGTATCGAGCGTCGCGTTGGTGGTCCCGTTCTCCAGCTCGGAGATCAGCGGCTGACGCAGCGATGCCTTGCGCCCGAGATCGCCCTGGCTCAGCGCCAGCGCCTTGCGGGCGCGCGCGATGGCGGCCCCCAGCTCTTTTCTGCTGCGTATCGGCATGGCAATTCGCTTCTATACGTTACACCGTATATTTCTACGTTATGCGTTGCATCGTATAGTGTCAAAATATCTTCTTGGATATCGGAGGGTTATGCGCTGTGACGGACCGAATTGGTGGAACCGCTGCGCTTGTTCCGTACGATCTTTGTACCCTTTGATCTCGTAGGGCGGATCAAGGAGCGAAGCGACGGATCCGCCGATGCCCGCGGCTTTCGCCGGTCCGCAGCCCGTGCCTGTGGCTCTGGCGGGTCCGCTTCGCTTGACCCACCCTACGGTGCGCCAAGGGCCAAAGCCGGTTCCGAGGAGGCGGAATGCGGGATGCGTCGATGGAGCCCCAAACGACCCTCGCCATGAGCCGCGCGTCCGCCTCGACCAGCCCGTTGAACGGGGCACGAGCCCTGAGTTGATCGGCGTTGCGCCAGCACCAGTCGGGGGATGAAGTTGATGGGGCAATCTGGCGAGCGACCGGCTACTATCGGCCCAGATTGTCCGTCGCGGTTTTGCGCGCCAACGAGGAGATCGCGGATTGAAAATGGTTGTCTCGGACCTGGACGGTACGCTCCTTACACCCGAGCATCGCGTCGGGGAGTATACGTTGCGGGTGCTGCGCGGCCTGCAGGAGCGGGGGGTCGATCTGGTGATTGCCTCCGGTCGCCACTACCGGGATGTCGGTGCATTCTCAGCACTGATCGGTCACGGGATCCAGACGATCGCCTGTAATGGTGCCGCCGTCTACGACGAAACCGGCGATCTCGTCGAGATGCAGGGCATCGAGCTGGAGTGTCTTAAATTTCTCGTGACCGACTCGGCGTTCGACTCGGTGCATACCAATCTGTTTCGACCCCACGATTGGCTGGTCGAGCGGCCCGAGCCGAAGCTGCTCGTCTATCACGAGGAATCCGGTTTCACCTATCGCGAGGTCGACTTCGCGCGACTCGACCACGAGCCGGTGCTCAAGGTGTTTTATTTTGGGGAGCACGCGAGGCTGCTGGAGCTCGAGGTGCATATCCGCGAGCATTGCGGGGAGAAGATCGCGACGACCTTCTCGCTGCCCCACACCCTGGAGGCCATGGCCCGGGGTGTATCCAAGGGTGCCGCGCTCGAGCGTATCTGCCGGCGGAAAGGCCTCGACACCGCGATGGTGATCGCCTTTGGCGATGGTTTGAACGATATCGAGATGCTGAGCACCGCCGGGTCCGGGGTGCTGATGGGCAATGCCGATCCGCGACTCAAGGCCGCGCTTCCGGACAACCTCGTCATCGGCGGCAACGACGAGGAAGCCGCGGCGCGCTATCTGGAGGCGCTGTTTGGGGATACCTGACCGGAGGCCCGGGCCGCCGGAGATGCCTTCCGCGACGCGCGGACCCCGCGCCGCCACTGCCGCGGAGTACTAGAACAATACGACCACGAAGGAGACGAAGATGACAACAATCGAGCTGATGGCGCCTATCGATGGCGTCATTATTCCGTTGGAGCAGGTGCCGGACCCCGTGTTCGCCCAGAAGATGGTCGGGGACGGTATCTCGATCGATCCCCTGGGCGAGCTACTCATCGCCCCCTGCGGCGGCACCGTGACCCAGGTCTACCGTGCCGGACACGCGGTGACCCTCACCACCCCCGAAGGCATCGAGGTGATGATGCACATCGGGCTCGACACCGTGGAGCTCAAGGGCGAGGGCTTTTCGCCCAAGGTAAAGGAAGGTCAGATCGTCCACGCCGGTGATGCGCTGGTCGGGTTCGACGCGGACTTTCTCGCGACCCACGCCAAGAGCCTGCTGACCCAGATGGTGATTACCAATTGCGAGCGCCTGAGCGGGCTGCGGCCGGCCTCCGGGCGCGTACGGGCCAACCGGGACGTGGCGATATTCCTGGACCTCAACGCCGACGTCGCAACCGCGGAGGAGACGAAGGGGCAGAAGGTCACCTCGGAGGCGGTGCTGGTCCCCAACCCCACGGGGCTGCACGCACGCCCGGCCGCCGTGATGGCCAATCTGGCCAAGAAGTTCAAGTCGCGCGTGCTTCTCCAGCGCGGCGATGACCAGGCCAACGCCAAGAGCGTGGTCTCCATCATGGGCATGAATATCGGCTACGGGGACAAGGTGGTGCTGGTCGCCGAGGGTCCGGATGCGGCCGAGGCGATCGCGGCGCTGACCCCGGAGCTTGCATCCGGTCTCGGCGACGAGGGCGCC
>JBGSTR010000648.1:0-13413 GCA_041736365.1 Chromatiaceae bacterium
GCGCGCGATTCGGGCATCCAGCCGCAGACCCTCCAGTGACCGGAACAGTGCCAAGCCCCGGTGCGGGTCGGCGAAGCCCTGCAGCCGCTCCACGACGCTCTCGCGCCAAGTGCCGAACCAGGTCTGCGCCCATAGGTGGGCGATCGTCGCCTTATAGAGCCGGAAGTTGTCGTCCCGGTTGTCGAAAGCGCTCAAGGTCTCGGGCAGGTACAGGGTCTCGGTGTCGGTATACGCGGCCTCGGCGGATTCCAGCCGCAGCCGCCGGCCCGCGAGACCCAAGGTGAAGGCATCGAGCACCGTCGACACGTCCGCGAGCCGCACCCGACAACGGCGTTCCGTCAGGGTCTTGGCGTATTCGTCGATGCCCTGCAGGGCCCGGATGCAGCCCTGGCTACCCTTCTTGTCGTAGACCTCGAGCAGGCGCAGCACCCAATCCTGGATCTCATCGTCCGGCAGATGACGCAGCATCTCCGGCGCAAACACGCACACCTGATAGGCGAGATCCAGGCTGGTGCGCGAGACCCGCTCGATCTGCTCGAACAGGGCCTCGACCCTTGCCGCCGGGAACCACGCCAGGGCCTCCGCCGAGGGGCGTACCGAACGGCGCATCGAAAGCACCAGAAAGACGATGGTCTCCAGCCGGTCGTGGATCGCATCGGCTGGCAGTGCGTCCGCCGCCGGGCGTCCATTGCGACCGTAGCGCCGCGCCAGCTCCTCCAGCGGTAGGCTGTTGCTGCGCACCCGCGCGAGCACCTCCTCCTGGTTGAGCTCTTGGCCAATGGTGCGGTCGTCGCTCACGGCTCTTTCCGGATCCCGAGGGTCCGGGTGATCGAATAAGACACGTCTGCGCTTGGGTCCTAGAGGTCGAAGGTCGCCCACACGGGGCAGTGGTCCGAGGGCCGCTCCATCTCGCGGATGCGATAGTCGATTCCCGCGTCGAGCAGCCGGGCCTTAAGCGGCGCGGTCACCAACAGTTGATCGATGCGCAGTCCGCGCTTGGGCTCGCGCTCGAAACCGCGCGAGCGATAATCGAACCAGCTAAAGCGGTCGTCGACGGTGGGGTGGACCACCCGGTAGGCGTCGAAGAGCCCCCAGTCCGTCAGCGTACGCAGCCACTCGCGCTCCTCGGGGAGGAAACTGCACTTGCCGGTCCGCAGCCATCGCCGCGCATTGTCCTCGCCGATACCGATGTCCTGATCCAGTGGTGCCACGTTCATGTCTCCGAGCACGATCAGGTTCTGCTCGGGCGAGAATTCCTCCCGCAGGTAGGCGGTTAAGTCGCTGTAGAACTGTCGTTTGCAAGGAAACTTGACCGGATGATCGCGGCTCTCGCCCTGGGGGAAATAACCGTTGATCACCGTGACCTCGCCCCCGCCGGGGAGCGCGTAGCGGCCGCAGATCGCGCGCCGCTGGGCCTCGGTAGGGTCGTTAGGGAAGCCTTTGGTTACGGACAGCGGCTCGCGCTTGCTCAGCAGCGCAACGCCGTAATGCGACTTCTGGCCGTGAAAGTGGGTCGCGTAGCCCAAGTCTCGCGTCATCGCCAGCGGAAACTCCGGGTCGTCGACCTTGCACTCCTGGATGCCGACGATGTCGGGGTTCAGCTCGGCACGCAGCGCCTCGAGCTGATGCGGGCGCGCGCGAATGCCGTTGATGTTGAATGAAACGATGGTCAACAACTGTTTCTACTCCGGTTCACGAAATGGCGTGCTGCACCGCCCTAGGGAAACGCTGATTTAAAGCGTTTGCCGTCCGGGCCAGGGGATGGCCCGGCATTTTCAAGCACGTTAAGTGCTTGAAAATGGAGCATCCGAGAGTCGCGCCTCTCTGACCGCGAGCTGATCAAATGCCAGGACGGCATTTAATCAGCGTCTCCCTGGGCAACAACCGGGATGCGCGCTCTACGTGTCGGCGATTCGAGGGCTGTGCGCAGGCTAGCACGCTCCGATCGGGTGCTCAAAGATACGCCGCCGGAGCGCCCGGACGCTCGTGTCATAGGCGTCGGACACCACTCAAGAGGGGCGCGGCACCAGATCCCGGTAAGCGTGCCAAGTGGCATGACCCGCCAGCGGTACGGCCACAAATAGCCCGATATAGAAGGTCAAGAGTCCCGCACCGACGATGACAACCAGGAGCACTGCCCACAGCAGCATGGGGAGCCAGTTGCGGGTCACCGCCCGAAAGCTGGTCCGTGCGGCGGTAAAGCCGTCCACTGGTCGGTCGATCAACATGGGAATGGTGATCGCGCTGACGCAGAACGCGCAGGCGGCGAAAAATGCCCCTACGAGGAGAACGGCAATCACCAGCGCGATGTTGTTGCCCGACAGCACTACCTCCGGGATAAATCGCTCCCACGTCGGAAAGGGGTCATTGAACAGCATGATGAACAGAAAGACCGAGGCCAGGATCCACAACTGCATGATGATGATAAGGAAGCCTGTAGCCACTCCCAATTGGGCCTGATTGCGCTTGATCGCCTCCACGACCTGGCAGCTTGCCAGCGACTCACCCCGCTCCAGGTGAGCGCTCATCTGATAGAGCCCGATTGCCAAGAGGGGCGCGATCAGAAAGAACCCGGCCGTGAGGAAGGGCAACAAGAACGTGAGCTGCCCAACCACGGTCAGCAGCAGGATCAGCCCGCTGATCAGGACGATCCCGGCACCGTAACGCAAGCTGTAGCCGGGTGCTGCCCGAATGTCCTGCCAACCTTTGGCCAGCCACCGCCACGGGTGTCCCAAGGTCACCCGATTCACCTCGGGTTCTTGCCAGGTGGGCAACGCGTCATTGGCCGTCTCGTTCATATTGAATCCTCGGGAGCAAAGTCCTCCGGGTCGGCGGGGGCCGACACGGCGGTTTCTAGTATGGTTGGTTCGACCGAGTGGTCCGACTGCCGGGGCTAGGGCGCGTTCCCCTCCGGCTCGTTTAGTCGGCCCGCCGCCCGCCCCACGCCAGGCCGCTTGGCGGTAGCGTACCTTACTCCGGCAACTTGCGAACGCCGCCGTCATTCGGCGGCGCAGTCATCGTTGGGCAGGTGGGCATCGGGGCGGATCGGGACCGCCCGCGCCGAACCTTCGCGCGATTACCGGCGATTGAGTGTCCAGGTGGATGTGCCCGCACAAGTCGCCAGCTTAGTCCTTGTCCGACCCTGGCATATCGATCATAATGGTCATAATAACCATATAGATTGAATCCAGATGATCAACGAAATCAGTGCCGTTGCCTTTCGCCAAAATCTCGGGGAAATGCTCAACCAAGTCCAATACCGTCGCGACAGCATCCTTATCAAGAAGGACGGCAAGCCGGTGGCTGCCTTAGTGGATGCCCGGCTATTCGAGCGAATCCGCCGCATGCAGGCCCGCTTCGATGCCATCTGCCAGCGCATCGAGGCCGGGTACGCCGCGGTCCCCGAAGCCGAGGGACTGGCTGAAATCGACGCGGCGGTGGCCGAAACCCGCGCCGGGGTCTGACTGTGCCCACGCTGCGGGCGGTGCTGGACACCAATGTCCTGCTCTCCGGCATCGCCTACCCGGGCAGCGTGCCAGGCAAGCTCATCGGGGCCTGGAGGCATGGTGCGTTGGAGCTCGTGCTCTCCGGCTACATCCTTGAGGAGCTGCGGCGTGTGCTACCCGAGCTCGCGCACCGTCACAGCTTCGGGGCGAACGAGGTCGAGGATCTGATTGACGCGCTGGCGATCCAGGTCGAGATGGTCGAGCCGGAAGCCATAGACGAGCCCGATCTCACCGACGTCAACGACCTACCGGTGCTGGGCACCCTGATCGCCGCCGTACAAGGCGATCCGGCAACTCTGCTGATCACCGGCGACAAGGCCCTATTGGCTTTGAGCGACCGCTATCCGATCCGCACCGCAGTGGAATTCTGGGAGGCACACGGCGGCTTGTGAGTAGCGGCGTCGACTACCAGAGAATCCCCCGCATACCAATAACAACGGCGGTCTGTTGCAGGGAGTTGTAGATCTCCGTATCTATTGCCGCGCCGGCCTGGTAACGAATCCCGGCTGTCAATTCAAGATTGGGCGTGACCTTGTATCCAATCTTTAGCGAGCCGTCGAACAATCCACCACCGCCGGGCGCAGGAAAGCCGTCGAATTCCCCCTGAAGACTCCAATCACGACCGAGCGTCTTGGTTGCCGAGGCGTACAGCAGCGGGATTGGTCCCACGTTGGAGAAATCTCTGGAGAGTCCCCCTTGCGAGAGTTTGATCTGGGCGTCCCGAATACCGAGAGTACCACCGAGCCGAAAGTCCCAGCCGGCCTCGCGAGAGGCGGTGAAGATCGGCACCACGTAGCTGAATCGATAGGTATTAAATCTGTAGTTCACCGTGATCGGTATGCCGGCCTGAAAGGTACGGCCGTAATAGTTGATCGCCGTCGATGAGATTCCGGTACCGGAGATATTCAATGGCGCGACCACGACGCGCAGTGCGTCACCGGTCTTCCACCAGCCGAGCGGCGCGAAGCCGGTAAGACGGACGCTGTTGCCCATGTCGCCCGTGAAGTCCGTCGACTCGAACCGGGTTCCTTCGTAGGTGTTTGGCTTTTGCACGGTGTTTCGGTCCAAACGGAAGCGCTGATACTCCAACTCGAGGGTCCAGGGTTGACGACCGACATCCTGCGACTGAGCGTTGGATGCAACCAGAAAAGCTACAATCAACATCCGTACCGCGCCTTTCAGTCCACCCCTTCTGCGTTCGTGACACTCAGCCGGCTGAAACGACCCTACCCGAAATGCCCGTGAATTCATTGATGTGCTTCCGTTTGATCGAACGGCCCATCGCGCCCCGACGGGGTATCATGGCCCTATTACCGCTTCGAGCGGCAACAGGGGTCGCTCACTCGCGAGATCGCATCATGCCGAGCCATCCCTGGCGCGGACGGGAACGCAATAAATCAGCGTTTCTCCAGCAGTGCCGACCCGAGTCGGCGAGCTGATACCGCCACGATGGAATGAATAAGCAGCTTCCGCTTGGTATCGGTCGCTTGCTCATGGTTTGGCGTGGATGTCCGATGCGATGATGCGTAATGATACGGCGGCTTACATTAAGCTGGGGTTAAGGGAGGTGCATTGTCCGGGGTGCATAATAGCCTCCATTGCAAGTTTGAACTTCCAGAGGACACGGCGTACGCTGGTATCTGCTTAGCCCGCCGCGGTTCCCTTGCTCCCATGAATACGCTGCTCGTCGAAGACGATATCCCGCTGGGTACCTCGTTGCGGGAAATTCTCAATCGGTCCGGTTATGCAACAACCTGGGTGCAACGCGCCGAGGATGCGAAGCGGTTCCTGGGGACCGAGGAGTTCGGGCTCGTCGTGCTCGATATCGTATTGCCCGGGGAGTCCGGCTTCGATCTCTTGGCCTGGATGCGCGGACGACAAATGTGCGCTCCAGTGGTCATGCTGACCGCCCGCGACGCGATTTCGGATCGCGTTCGGGGACTTGACGGAGGGGCAGACGACTATCTGCCGAAACCCTTCGCGGTGGACGAATTGCTTTCGCGGATCCGTGCTGTGACACGGCGAATCGGAACCCAGCGCTCGGCCCAGTGGCAGGTCGGCAAGCTCTGCATCGACACCACGGGGCGTCGCGTGCGGATCGCCGACCGCGAGATCGCTCTATCGCAGCGCGAGTACGACATCCTGCTGACGCTCGCGATGGAGCCTGGCAAGGTGTTTACACGGGCACAGATCGAACGCTCGGCGACGACGCAAGGTCGCGGCGACTCCAACAACGTCGACGTCCACATCCACAACCTCCGCAGAAAGCTGGGCAGCGAGTATGTCGGGACGGTACGCGGCGTGGGCTATGTGCTTGAGACCGTTACATGAAGCACCGGTCACTGGTGGGCCAGATCATCGGCTGGCAGGTGCTCATGATGGCGATCAGTTGGGTCGTCCTGGTGGGGTGGTTGTTCCATGCGATGACCGGGTTCGAGAACGGCGATCTCGACCGGCGGATGAAGTATTTTGCCGAGATACTTGCGGAAACCGCGAGCGGCGCCCCCCAAGACGCGAACGAGCTCGCACAGCGGCTGCGGGCGACGGAACGGACATTCGTCGGGGGCGTAATCGAAACGCTGGAAAGCGCGAGTGGGTACAAGGCCACGTTTCAGGTCTTCGATGCCGGTGGGGTTCTGCTCTACCGCACGGACTCCGCGCCCGACGGGCCTCTGACCGCAACGAGCGGACTTTCGCTGGCGATCCGGGAGAACGGCGAACCATGGCGGATTGTGCGCGTCCGCAGCTCCGATCAGACGGTCACCGCCATTGTTGGGGAATCCGAATCGGACCGGTGGTTGTCGATCTGGCCGATGCTGCGGATTATCGGTGCCGCGCAGGTTCTGATACTCGCGTGCTCTCTGTCCGTGACCTGGTGGGCAACACTTCGCGGCGTTCGACCATTAAAGGCACTAGCGGACAAGATTGCGCGACGCGAAGCGGGCGACGCGACGCCGATTACGGCTCCATTGGTGTATTCGGAAACGATGCCGATCGTACACGAGATCAATGCCTTGCTTGAGCGCGAATCCCTTATGCTGGAGATTGAACGAGGCTTTCTTGCCGACGCTGCCCACGAGCTGCGCACGCCGCTGGCCGCGATCGGCGCCCAGGCGCATCTCGTGGTTAATGCGACCGACGATACCGAACGGCGAGAATTTGCCAAAGGCCTTCAGTCGGGTCTGAATCGAGTGTCTCATTTGCTCGGGCAGTTGCTGGCCATCGCCCGGTTGGATACTCCGGGGGCGCCGCTCGAGCGAATACGCACGGATGTCGCGACCCTGGTCCGCGACCGTCTCGCTCAGCTCTCCGATTCCGCGCGAAGCCGATCCATCTCGCTGGCTTTCGAGTGTCCCGATACCCTTTTTGCCAGGGTTAATCCGTCCGGCTTCACCTCGATCGTGGACAACCTCGTCGACAATGCGATCCGTTACACGCCAAACGGCGGGCACGTGGTGGTGAGTTTCGAACGGAATGAGGAGGACCTGGAATTTGTGGTCCAGGATGACGGTCCGGGCGTTGCCCCCGAGGAACGTGTCCGTATATTCGAACGCTTCTATCGGATTCCCGGGTCTTCTCCACACGGCACCGGACTAGGACTTGCGATCGTCAAGCGGATCGCTCAGTCGCACGATGCGCCGATGCGCTTTACTGACGGTCTCTCCGGTAAGGGCGTCGGGGTTGTCGTAACGCTACGAAATGCGCCCCTTGTCTGAGTGCCCTGGCGTTCGCGATGAGGTTCTCAACCCGATGGACGTGGCGCAAATCCGCCCCGGGGGACAGCAACGCGCGCGGCCGCGTCTCGCCGGTTCCCGGGATCGTCCACCGGGGCTGTTTCCGGCCGACGCGTTGGTGCATCATCGGGCGGCCGGCAATAGGTCCAGTAAACGGAATCCGCCGGAGTGAGCAACGCCATCATCGACCAGCCGGAAACCAGTCCAGATCCGGGGCAGCCTCCGGAGCAGGAGCCGGAAGGCGCCTCGACCTATGCGATCGGCGATGTGCAGGGTTGCTTCGACGATCTGCTGCGGCTGCTGGAGAAGCTGAGCTTCGACCCCGACAGCGACCGCCTGTGGTTCACCGGCGATCTGGTGAATCGAGGCCCCAACTCGCTCGAGCTGCTGCGTTTCGTGCGCGGGCTCGGCGGCGCGGCGATCAGTGTCCTCGGCAATCACGACCTGCATCTGCTGGGCGCCGCGGCCGGCGCCGTGAAGGTCCGCAAGAAGGACACCATCGCGGAGATACTCGACGCGCCCGACTGCGAGGAGCTCCTGTTCTGGCTCCGCCATCAACCGATCCTGCACCACAGCGAGCACCTCGGATTCACCATGATCCACGCCGGGCTCCCGCCCCAATGGGACCTGGAGCAGGCAGTTGCCCGCGCCCGGGAGTTGGAGACGCTGCTGCAGAATTTCGAATACGAGGACCTGTTCCTGCACCTGGCGGACAACAAGCCGCTGTACTGGCGGGACGATCTCGCGGGATGGGAGCGACTGCGCTACATCACGAATTGCTTCACGCAGCTACGCTGGTGCGACCGCGACGGCCGCATCGATCTCCAAGGAAAACGTCGCTCGGTGGGCAATGCGAAGAAGCGATCCCGGCCGTGGTTCGAGATCCCGGGTCGCGCAAACGCCTCCTTACGTATCGTCTTCGGGCACTGGGCGAAGCTGGTCGTTACCGTGTCGGAGGGTCGCGAGGCCGGCGTCTTCCCGCTGGATACCGGGTGCGCGAGCCACGGCAGCTTCACCGCCTTTCGTCTGGAGGACTGCCGGTTCTTCAGACTGAAATGCAAGAACGAAGCGGTCCGCTGGCCCAGTCTCGAACCCGAGGAGACTGCTTAGCCGCCGAGCGGCTAGGCCTCGCCCGCGCCCCGCCCCACCTCCCCGCCGCAGCCACCGTTCACCTGTGCCTGTATCGCGGTGATCGCTACCGTGTTGACGATGTCCGTAACACTGGCACCCCGGCTGAGATCGTTGACCGGCTTGTTGAGACCCTGGAGCACCGGGCCGAGCGCCACCGCGTTCGCGGTGCGCTGCACCGCCTTATAGATGTTGTTGCCGGTGTTGAGATCCGGAAAGATGAACACCGTGGCGTGGCCGGCCACCTCGCTATCGGGCATCTTGGTGCGGGCGACGCTGGCGTCCACGGCCGCGTCGTACTGAATCGGTCCCTCCAGCTTCAGATCCGGCCGGCGCTCGCGAGCAATGCGCACCGCCGCACGGACGCGCTCCACGTCCTCGCCCTTCCCGGACTCGCCGGTCGAATAGGACAACATCGCGATCCTGGGCTCGATGCCGAACGACGCCGCGGTCTCGGCGGAGGTGATGGCAATGTCGGCAAGCTGCTCGGAATCCGGGTTCGGGTTCACCGCGCAATCGCCATAGACCAGCACCCGATCGTGCAGACACATGAAAAAGACGCTCGACACCAGACTCACATCGGGCCGGGTCTTGATGATCTCGAACGCCGGGCGAATCGTGTGCTGCGTGGTGTGGGCCGCCCCCGACACCATTCCGTCGGCATCGCCGTGATGCACCATCAGCGTTCCGAAATAGCTCACGTCCTCCACCAGATCGCGCGCCAGCTGCTCGGAGATACCCTTGTGCTTGCGCAGCTCGAAATAGGTCTGGGCATAGCGCTCGAGGTCCGGGGATTCGGCCGGATCAACCACCGCCACCTCGTCGAGCCGCAGGCCCAGCTCCGCGATCCGGCGCTGAATCTTCGCCGGATTCCCGAGCAAGGTCAGGCGGGCGACCCGTCGCAGGGTCAGGATCTCGGCGGCGCGCAGAACGCGTTCGTCGCTGCCCTCCGGAAGCACGATGTGGCAATGCCCCGTCTTGGCCCGGCGAATCAGCTCGTACTCGAACATCAGCGGCGTGACCCGGACCGAGCGGCGTATCTCCATCCGCCCGCGAAGCTCGTCGACGTCGACATTGCCCTCGAACAGACCCAGCGCGGCAGCGACCTTGCGGTCGTCGTCGGCCAGGATCGTCGCCTTGATGCCGTGGACGTTCAGCACCGTGGCATAGGTGTCGGTCGGCACGCTCAAGATGGAGACTCGAGTGCGGCGTAGGCCGTCGAGCAGGCGCTGCACCCGCTCCGCGGGGGCGATACCGCCGGTGAGCAGGAGACCGGCCACGCGCGGGAACGAAGAGGAGGCATCCGCGGCTAGGCTCGCGAGGATGATGTCCGAACGATCCCCCGGCGTAATGATCAGGCAGCCGTCCTCCACATAGCCCAAGAAGTCGGGGATCTCCATCGCCGCGACCTTATAGTTGGTCACCACCTGATTGAGCGGGTCGCCTTCACCGCACAGGCAGTCCGCCTTCAAGGCCTGCCGGATCTCTCGAACGGTGGGCATCCCAAGCGCCGGTTGATTCGGCAGCACGTAGACGTTCTCGCTCGCGGGAAGCATGGCGCGGGCGCGGCCCTTGAGCTGCTCCACTTGCTCCGGGGCGACGCCGTTGAGCACGCTGGCGAGGAAGTCGCCGCCACGGTGGCGCATCGACTCGTGGGCCATATGCAGGGTCTCGAGCGCCTCGTCCGGGCTGCGGTCGAACCCCTTGACGACGACCACCAGGCTGCAATTGAGGTTGTTGGCGAGATCGGCATTGAAGTCGAACTCGAGCGAGGGCACCAGGCCGTCGAAATCGGATCCTGCGCAGACAACCAGCTCGCATTGTTCCTCCAGCGCCTTAAATTTATTGAGAATTAACTTGAGGAGATCATCGTAATAGCCTGCCGATATGAGGTGTCCCGCGGTCTCGGCCGTGCAGCCGTAGAGCATCTCGGGGGCGAACGGAAGGTCGTAGCGGCTGCGGATCAGGGTCGTCAGATCATCCCGCTCGACGCTCTTGGAGACGATCGGGCGGAAAAAGCCGACCCGGTGATTGACCGCCGTGAGCATCTCCATGAAGCCCAGGACCACCACGGATTTGCCGCTGCCAGCGCCGGCACCGGCGACGTAAACACTCTGCATGCCCCCTCCAAACGACGAAACGGTAATCCGGATTCATCCGGACAGCGGCGCGTCGAGCTACCGGGAAAAGCCGACCATGATGACCGAAATCGATGACGGCCGCGTTTCCGCCGCTAGTGATTGCGCGTGGTGACCGCCGGCGCGCTTGCGGTTGAAATCAGAACGATCGGGTCACCCGCCACTCGGGATAGCTTTCGGTCAGGTAGGCCTTGCTGCTGATGTAGTTCAGCACGTTGCGCAGCCGGTAGAAGCGCGCCACCGAGTCGACCCGCAGGATCTCGTTGCCCTGCTCGTCGAAGAACACGACCGACGGGGCATAGAACAACCCGAGCTCCGCGGCCCAGTCGCGTGCCGTGGTGCGCTCTCCCGAGGGTGTGATCACCGGCGTATTCGACCACATGTCGAGCTGCACGTTGTCGAATCCGGCGAAGTGCTCGTAGAGCGCCGGCTCGCGGAGCGACTGGCCGTGAAGCACGTCGCATGCGTGGCAGTCTCCCTGCTCGAAGAACACCGCCAGCGGCCGCTCGCTCGCCACGTCGACGCGATCGAGGTTGTACGGCGGGGCGGCGAAGAATGGCTCATCGTTCAGGTCCCCAGCCTCGAACACCATGCGGTTGTCGCCGCGCGCGAGGTAGTCGCGAAAGGGCTCGCGCTTGTAGTGGCCGTCGGCCACATACTCCAGGGCCGCGCGCAGCTGATACGGTGGATAGTAGCCGCGAAGGCGCAGGGCAATCTCACCGGCCGCGTCGTAAAACAGCAGGGAGGGCGTGAAGTTGGTTTCCTCGCGAATCGCCAGCTCGCGCTCGGTCAGCACCTCCCCGCCGACATCGGTAACCTCCTGCACCCCCCAGACGTCGATCGGCACCACGTCGAAGTGGTGCTGAGTGTATTGGGCGATGTCGGTGAGGGCGAAGTTCACGTTGATCAGCTTGTGGCAATAGGCACAGCGCTTTTGGCCGAAATATACGACCAAGCCCTGTTTCCCGTCGGCCACGGCCTCCTTGAGGTCGTCGTCCAGATCCAAGAAGCTGTGCTTGAACCAGGATGGGTAGACCAGCGCCTCGTCCCGAGGGAAATCATCGAAGTTCTCGATCTCGTCCTCCGGCGTCGCGGCTTGCGTGGGGGCGATGAACCCGCCGGCCCCCAAACAGACCAGGAAAACGAGAAAGGCTAGGGAGCGCGGCATCGTGAATCTCCGATTGGGTTGGATCCGGCGCGGCTAGCGAGCACGCGGGCGTCACGGGCACGGTTTTGACATAGACAGCGCTCGCCGTCGATAGTCATTTTTGCTTGAGAGATGCTGATCAAATGCCGTCCTGGCATTTGATCAGCTCGCGGTCCGAGAGGCGCGACTCCCGGGCCGCTCCATTTTCAAGCCCTTAAGGTGCTTGAAAATGCCGGGCCATCCCTGGCCCGGACGGAAAACGCTTTAAATCAGCGTTTCCCTAGTCGTCGCGTCGGCTTGCCTCACGCGCGAGGTAGCGAATCGCCAGGAACAGCGCGGCGATGCTGCGCGCCTCGTCGAAGTCCGGCTGCTCCAAGAGACGGTCGAGCTCGGCGAGACGCCAGGGGACGACCTCGATCGGCTCCGGCTCGTCACCCTGGAGGCGTCGCGGATAAAGATCGCGCCCAAGCACGACCCGGGTTCGATGTTGGATATAGCCCGGTACCAACGATAGCCGGTGGATCATGCGCAGATCATGCGCTGCATAACCGGCCTCTTCCTGAAGCTCTCGGTTCGCGGCCTCCAGCACGTCCTCTCCGCGCTCGACCCTGCCCTTGGGCAATCCGAGCTCGTAGCGCTCGCTGCCGGCCGCGAACTCGCGCACCAGCAGGACCGTATCCGCATCGAGCAGGGGTACGATCAGCACCGAGTCCTCGCCGCCGGCAACCCGCTCCAACGTCCTGCGGTTGCCGTTCGCGAATTCCAGGTCGAGCTCTTCGACACGGAACAAACGACTGCGCGCGACCTCCCGGCGGCCGCGGATCTTTGGTTTTGCCTGCAACTCTGCCGCTCCCTTATCCTATTGCGCAATCGGCGCCAAGTCCCCCGGGATGGTAGCTGCGTACCCACCCGAGGTGTTGCAAATGCTGGACTGGGATGAGATTGACGGGGTGTTCCTGGACATGGACGGGACCCTGCTCGACCTGCATTTCGACAACCATTTTTGGCTCGAGCACGTCCCGAGACGCTACGGAGAGGCCCGGTCGCTGTCGCTCGCAGCGGCCAAAGCCGAGTTGTTGCCCCGCTACCGCAGCATCGAAGGCACCCTCGAATGGTATTGCGTCGACCACTGGAGCCGCGAGCTGGGGCTCGATATCGCCCTGCTCAAGCAGGAGGTCGATCATCTGATCGCCGTGCACCCGCACGTGATCGACTTTCTGGATGCGCTCGCCCGGCGCAACAAGCGGCGCGTGCTGGTCACCAACGCGCATCAGAAGGCGATCGACCTGAAGATGGAGCGCACCCGGCTCGCGGGTCATTTCGAGCGCATCATCTGCTCGCATGACTTGGCGCTGCCCAAGGAGTCGCCGCTATTTTGGTCGCGAGTCCAGGAGGTGCTGCCCTTCGATCCCGAGCGTACGCTATTCGTCGACGACAGCCTGAGCGTGCTGCGGGCCGCCTGCGACTACGGTTTTCGCTGGCTGATCGCCATCCTGGAGCCGGACTCGCAGGCACCGCGCCGTTGCGTCGACGAATTTCCGGCCATCGCAAACTTTCAGGAGCTGCTGCCCGCTCTGGCGACCGGCGATCGCCGCGACGGCTCGCACTGACGGCGACGTCCCGGAGCGCATCGCGCCCCCGCCGACAGGCACCTAGCGCTAGCTCTCCAGCGTCTCCGTCGCCGCGGGCTGCGCCTGTGACTCGACCCCGCCAGCGGGCTTGCGTCTAGAGCGGCGACGTCGCTTCTTCGGCGCGTCGCC